>JAJRXH010000077.1 GCA_024276395.1 archaeon | reverse complement strand
TATTTTACTGTTTTTTTCTATGTGATTGCTATGGGCTTGCCAGTTATCGCTATTGCTATTTTACTTGGTAACTTTACTATGAACTTAAGCAAAAGAGGCATTCGATATCAGCTTGGTTCTTTAAAATCGCGCGGTGCAGGTTCGGAGCAATTATTTATGATGCTTTGGTTGGAAGTCTTGTTTTTCCTAGGCCTTTCGTCATTACTCATTCCTTTAATTTCAATTCCACTTGCAAATTTTAGCCTCAAATCTTCTGCTATTCTAGATTTTTCTGGCGAAACCTTGTTGCTCATCATTCCAGATGACTATCTTCTCATCGTAATTGTCATGGCCTTGGCCCTGGGGGTGATCTTCAAATTCAGAAGCATTTTTTATGGGGCCAGATTGTCCGTGAGTGATTCAATGCAGCCAATCGTGGAACACGAACCATTTTGGAAACGGCATAATGTTGATCTTTTCCTCCTGCTTTTTGGACTCTTTGAAGTATGGTTGATTAATGAATTATTCCGAATTTTTCATTTTACTGGAGTTATTGGTGCATTATATCCCTTACTCCTTATAATAGGGTTTAGTGCACCCCTCTTGATAATTCTAGGAATGACCATGATATTTACTCGATTCTTGCCCCATTTGATATCCTTGTTAGAAAAAGTCACATCATTCTTTGATTTTAAGCTGCTTACCTTTTTTCTAAAGGATATTCGTCGTCGTTCATACTTGGTCTCACGGGCAGCTATCGTGATTACTTTAGGAATTGCCATGAGTATGGTTATTTTTGCATTCCCAGCCAATACAGCTTCCCAATCATGGACCGTGGCTAGATATGCTGTTGGTTCAGACATCCAAGTATCGCATCCTCTTAATGGAACTTTTCAGCAGCAACTCCAACAGAACTTATCTAAATACACGTCTCCTGGGATCACTCCCTTCATTAAGCTAGAACTTGTAGATTACACTAATTTTCTCATTAATGACTACGTCAAAGTAAAGATATTGGGAATAAATCCAGATTCGTTCCTTAAAGGGGTCTATTACGAGGATTGGTATGGTTTTCCGAGGCTAGGGGTAAAACGTGCTCTTCAGGCGCTGAGAGAACACCCTCTATCGTCGCTCTTCATGTTCTCTGGGAGCTTGAAAGGCTTACATTTGAGTAATGGAGGTAATCTTAGTCTCTTCAGTAACATCGTACCCATATTAGACCAAGATTGGGCCATCATTGATACCTATGATTATTGGCCCGCACACGTACAACAATCTGATCAATCAAGATATGCGCTCGAATTGCACTTGGTGATGACTATAGACGCTGTAATTACTCTTGTTAACCAAGCTGCAGAAAAGGGATATGTACGATTGAGTTACTACAAGGTGTTTCGTACTGGCTATTTCATTAAACTGAACACTAATGATTATCAATTGCATCAAGATGTTCGGAGATATCTTACCATTGAGCAATCATTATCCATTACAACGGCGATTGATCAGCCACAAACTGAAATTCTTGATGAGCAAGCAATCATTTCTCGCTCTCTTTATGGTTCTGTAAACTTAGTAACGGTAATGGGATTTGTCGTGCTCGCCTCGATGATATTCATGTATGGGATCGCTTATCAAAAGGAACGGTGGAAAGAATTGGGTGTCGAGCGAGTTCTTGGAATGAATCAATATGAATTGTTTCTGTTCTCTGGGATTAACATCTTCCTTATATTGGCGATTACAACAATATTGGGATTCTTTTTTGGCTTATTTGGTACTAATGTGCTTATGGAAATCGCACAACTATTTAATACAGCATCAGTTTTTCCTCCTGCGGTGGTACTATATCCCATCGAGGAAACGATCTTGTTCGTAGCAGCTTTGTTCATCATTGCTATTGGAGGTTCTTTGGCATCTGCTCTTTATGCCACTAGACGCGAAATTTCTAACATTCTAAAGGTAGAATGAGCTGAACGGTGTTATCATAAAGTCTTAGAGGGATAAAAATGAAGGATTATTTCATCACGTGTGAACATATCATTAAACTTTATGAAAAAGGGCGAGGAGGGAGCGTTGCAGCTTTACGTGGGATTGATTTATGGGTTGAAGAAGGCGAATTCATCTCAATAGTAGGCCCTTCTGGCTCGGGAAAGACAACTTTATTAATCATTCTTGCTGGATTTGAAAGATCATCTGCTGGAAAGGTTATTGTTAATGGCAAAGACTTGAACTTGTTATCCTCGCGAGAATTGAACAATTACAACCGTCATGAAGTGGGTTTTCTTTTTCAAACACCACAACAAAATCTCTTGTGGGGCATAACTGCTCTAGAGAATGTTCGAATACCAATGAAAATTGCTGGTCGTTACTCCCGTCAAGAACAAATAAAAAGAGCTGAAGAGTTATTAGATCAGGTTGGATTGTTGCATCGAAAGAGTCACAAGCCTAACCAGCTTTCTGGTGGAGAAGCTCAGAGAGTTGGTATTGCAGTGGCTCTTGCTAACGACCCAAAATTGGTTCTTGCTGATGAGCCAACTGGTGAACTAGATACAGCATCTGCTGTTCAAATTATCAAGTATTTCCGAAAGCTTAACAAAGAATTAGGGAAAACCTTTATTGTGTCGACGCATGATCCTCGCTTTGCTAATAGGACGGATAGATCTCTTTTCATACGGGATGGACGAATCGTGAGCGTGAGCCGTTTCATTGGTGGAGCTGATTTTAATGTTCCCTTTTATCTTGATTCTGATCCGAACAGCAAGATGGAGATGGAATTGAAGTTGAGAAGGGAAGAATTAATTTACGTTGATTCACAAGGAGCCATTCACTTGCCTTATGATCTCTTTATGAAACTGGGGAAGCGTCGCTATCTGAAGTACACGCAACAAGATGGAAGAGTTTGTTTTTACCCAGCGGAAAACGATTCAAAAGTCCATTGAGATTTTGAAATAGAGCTGCACTATTTTTGACTAGTATGATGAAAAATTTGAGAGTTGAAGTGAGATGTCATCATTAGCCATGGAAAAAAAGGCGCTGAAGGTTAGTAATCCTGTAATTCATGTGAGAGACCTTTTAAAGACATATATACTTGGTGATTCACGAATAAATGCTTTGGAACAAGTGAATTTTGTGGTGAACGCTGGAAGTTTCCTCACCGTCATGGGACCTTCTGGTTCTGGGAAATCGACCCTTCTTAACATCATTGCGGGACTAGAAAAGCCAACAGGAGGAGAAGTATTAATATTAGGTACGAATATCCATCACCTGTCTGATCGCAAGGCCAGCGCTTTTAGAAAGAAATATCTGGGGTTTATCTTTCAGTTTTTTAACCTCCATCCTACTCTCACGGCGGAAGAAAATGTTGAATTGCCACTGATTTTGTCAAGGATGAAAAAACAAGATCGTCAGAAAAGAGTAGTTGAATTATTAGAAATGGTTGGAATGAGCCATCGGGCGGATCATTTTCCTCATGAGCTAAGTGGTGGCGAACAGCAGCGCATTGCTATTGCTCGTGCCCTAGCTAATGATCCAGTCATTATTTTGGCGGATGAACCTACAGGTGACTTGGACAGTGCCACCGGAGAAGAAATAAAACAGTTGCTCATCAGACTTAATCGTGTGGAAAAAAAGACTTTTGTTCTAGTGACACATGATTATCGAATGGTAGAGCCCTTCATGACCTTGATCAAGTTACAAGATGGAAAGATCAAGGAAAAGAAAGAGCCAAGTGAATTGAATGCTCAAATTGATTCTATGTAAAGTAAATGACGCTAGTAATTGGTGGGAAGCTTGTTATGTCACGAAGAAAGGATTTCATGATAGTGTTTCGTTTCTTTTTTTTCTTGATTTTGGTGTTAATCTTACCTTTATTTAATCTAGAAAAAACCACGGTACCGATAGTTGAACCATTGACTTTTTCGAATACAACATCACGGCAGAGTCAAATTCGTATTACGCCTGGATCAGCCAAATTTCTGGTTTCATCTCGTGAAAATTCTCAGTCGGTGAAAGTTCAACTTGAGCACATCTCCATCTCTGATTCCATGAAGAATATAAATCAAAATGTTCAATCAGATACATTGGCATCATCAACAGACTTCGTTTTCGAGGAGAGATATTTTAATATTTTCGAGTTACTTAACGATTCGGCGTTAACACCACATGAGCCAATCATTATCGATGGTAATGTCCAATTTGAGGAAATAGCGCGCTCAGAAGGATGGAATGGAACGGGGTCCCTGAATGATCCTTACGTGATAACGAACCTCAATATTAGCGGCGCTAATGATTTGATTGTGATTAAGAATACGAATGTTTATTTTCTTCTCGTTAACAATTATTTGCATCATGGTGCAAACAGGGCACTCGTGTTACTGAACGTGACAAATGGGGTCGTAAAAAATAATATTTTGCTGAAAAATGTAGATGATGGAATTTATCTTGACCAGAGTACTGAAAATGTCGTTCTGGAGAATAACACGATTAGTAGTAATCAAGGGTATGGAATCAATCTTTTCAAGAGTCTTTATAATCAAATCAAGAATAATTATATCTTGAATAATCTTCAAGGCGGAGTTTTGCTTCGTGGAGAGAAGATAGGTGGCCAATTAGATCCTGTTGGTGAGATTAACATTACTGGAAATGTTTTTTCGAATCAGTCAGTGGCCATTCTAATCCAGCATGCTAGAGAACCAGTTCCCGATTTTCTTTACAGTCCTCTTGCGGATACCATCATCATTGCAAACAACACTTTTCAAGATAATGAGGTAGCCATTCACCTACAATGGTCAAGTAATGTCCGGATAATCCAAGATACTTTCATTGGATCGGAAAATGACACCAAGAAGGGTGTATTATTGTGGGAATCTGATTATAATACAGTGAATGAGAGTTATTTTCGACAACTCACGACTTCTATTTATCTTTTCCGTTCTAAAACAAACTGGATTAATGGTAATTTTATGAAGAGCGCCGATAAATTTGGAGTTTTCTTGGAGGAATCACCATCAAACTACCTTTTTCGTAATTACTTCAACGTCTCTGCAGGTATATACATCGATGGCTTCAAAGTAGAGCATTATCGTCAAGCTAGTGTTGTAGAGAATTTTATAAATGGCT
This sequence comes from archaeon, assembly GCA_024276395.1. Lineage (GTDB taxonomy): Archaea > Asgardarchaeota > Heimdallarchaeia > Hodarchaeales > S146-22 > JAJRXH01. The sequence continues at coordinate 1,854 of JAJRXH010000077.1, read as the reverse complement.
GGGAATTACTATATGTGAAAGATGCATCTAATCTCCGAATCGGGAATGGATATGGTGAGATAATCCTGGTAAACGTGACAAATGCCATCATAGAACAAGAATCCTTGGCAAATGTATCAGTTGGTATTTTATTGGCTTATTCTTCTGATGTTTTTATTCAATCTGTACAAGTATCTGGAAACAATTTTGGTTTGGTTGCGAAACAGTCAAGAGGTGTTTTCATTAGTAATGTGAATGTATCAAGCAGCTTGGCAGACTCTATTCGTCTTCTTAATTCAATTAACGTGACAATTAAGGATGTCAGAATCTTTAACAGTTGTAATTACGGAATCCTCCTCAACGAATCCATGATGATACGTGTTGAAAATGTGGTGATTGAGGATAATGGTAATGCTGGAATGTTTATTTGGCATTCTGAAGATGTGACAATAATTGATTCTCAAATTTCTGGTAATGAACGTGACGGTATTCGAGCTTTAAATGCTAAGAACGTCTCGCTCATGAATGTCACGCTCTTGAACAATGGTAAAAATGGTGTTGATCTCTTGAATACATATCCAGCTTCCATTGAAAATGCGACTATATTTGATAACGGTAATGATGGCGTGTATCTTGAGGATTCTGGAACATTTCTTGGTACAAATTCGTATGTAAGAATTCTGTTTAGCCACATTGAGCGGAATGGTAATGCAGGAGTCATTCTAAACCAATCAGACAAGGCAATCATTGATCAGAATTACATTGCTAGTCAAGGAAACGCAAGTGTACTCGTGATAAATTCAGAATCCATCCGATTTTTTAGAAATAATTTGAATGGTAATGATGGTATTGGACTGTATCTTGATTCGGAAACGAAGGACGCACTCATCATCTTCAATGATTTCATCGATAATAATAATGTAGGAACGAATGAACGTGATGTCGGACCACAGGCAATCGACGACGGCACTGAAAACGTGTTTGATTATAATTTTTGGAGTGATTGGAAGAAGACTGATCAAAACAGGGATGGGATCATTGATTCTTCGTATCAAGTTCAAGGATTGGCACGCAACGAGGATCCTCATCCCCTCATTTCATCGGTAATGAATCATCACATTTTACGACCTCCAAATCTCATTCGACCAAGCCCTGGAGATGTATTTACCGTCAATAAATACCAGCAATTCCTTGAAATTTCATGGTTTCCAGCCTTTGATTCATGGGGACACGAGGTTACTTATGCCTTGTATTATTCAATGAATGGAGGTACTGCTTGGGAGCTTATCATTCGTGATATCACCGTTACAACTTTTCTGTGGAACGCGACGATGTTGTCATCTAGTGATTCTTACCTACTTAGGGTTGTTGCCTCAGATGGTAGAAACCTAGAGACAATGGATGATATGTCTGCCACATTTAGCATTGATGCTTCGTATTATGAATCACTTCGAAATGAATCGGCAAGCAAGGGCGTCATCTTCGAAGGATTTTTAATGTCACTTCTTTTCGTTGCTATTTTTTCTATTCTGAGGCAACGCTTGAAGAAGGAGCGAGGAGTGTCGTAAGTATGATCTCGTTTCACTTGAAACAGTCACGGTCACCGACCGTGAACCTCTTTTTTATCAATAATCGCGGTGGGTCATTTATTGATGATGATGACGATGATGATGTTTTTTCTCTCTTTTTTATCTTCTGTGTATCCCTCCAAGTAGTGACTGACAACGACGGGTGAAATTGGGAAACGTGAGTGTCTCAACGGTCGCGATACGGTGTACCATCGCGCACCATCGCATGTAGGACCCGTAGCATCTTGGCCATCACGGCAACCTTCGCCACTTGAGCGGGCTTCTTCCGTTGTCGTCGTAACCGCCG
>JAJRXH010000076.1 GCA_024276395.1 archaeon | reverse complement strand
TTGTTGATGAAGGAAAGAAAACGAAGTGGTATGAAGAATTAGATATTTTCCGTAGTCAGAAGCGTTGCATGGAACAACTGAATCACCTTGATCATTCTTACAAGCGATTCCTCAATCCCCACATCTATAAAGTCTCACTCACGGCGGGATTATTTGAGTTAAAAGTGCATCTCATCAAGAAGCATCGGAAAACTTGAGTTAGGCTTTTTTCATCCAAGTAGGCTGCTGGAATGATAACGATTTTAAGAGTGCATGTACAAGTGGTACTTGAGAACACTGGAAACATCCTTTCCTTTGAAGGTGAGACCGTTGGCAACCATGACAAGTGAGATAGCTTCTCAACAGATTGTTGAGCAATTGAAAAAGGTTGGATGGAAGGAAGATCGCATTGACGCTGTAATACCTTTGATTGAGGAAATAAATCAACTTAAAAAGGAGAAAAATGCTATCATTCTCGCACATTCTTACATAACTCCCGATATCGTTTATGGTGTGGCTGATTATCGTGGTGATTCTTACCAGTTAGCCAAGAAAGCCCGCGAGTCAGATGCAGACATCATCATTTTTGCTGGAGTCAAGTTCATGGCTGAAACGGCAAAAATACTGAATCCTGATAAAACTGTTATTCTTCCCTCAATTGAAGCGGGATGCTCGTTGGCTGATTCCATAACAGCAGTAGATGTTCTCCGATTACGGAAGCGATTTCCAGGAGTGCCCGTCGTGACATACATTAATACGAATGCCGATGTGAAAGCCGTTTCTGATGTGGTGTGCACGTCTTCAAATGCTCTCAAGATTGTCGAAAAATTGGATTCGGATACCATCATCTTCATTCCAGATGTTCACTTTGCACGCAACATTCAAAGGCAGACAAAAAAGCGAATCATCGGATGGGATGGAAGATGCATCGTGCATGACGAGTTTTCGGTGGAGACCATCAAAGAGCTCAAGCGTCAGTTTCCGGACATCAAGATCTTAGCACATCCTGAGTGCGATCCCTCTGTTGCAGCGTTGGCTGATTTCGTGGGTTCCACTAGCCAGATGTATGAATATGTCCGAACCACGAATTATTCTCGATATATGGTGGCCACTGAATGTGGAATCTGGGATCGATTACGAGCTGAAAGTGATAAGGAGCTATTAGGTTCTTGCTTTCTTTGTCCGTACATGAAGAAAAACACTATAGAACTCATTTTAGAAGTCTTAATTGATCCTAGACCTGAAAATATAATTGAAGTGCCTGAGGAAATCAGAAGTGGTGCGCTTCGTTCGTTAGAACGGATGTTTGAATTAGCTGGATGAGGAGTCCATAAAAATCATCTAAATAGAAGTGTTGATCATCGCAAGTTTATCACGCTCTTTTTAGGCACGTGGGGGGAGATAGAAGTCCTAGAAGAACTGCTGGTGAAGAAAAAAAGAGAAGTTTGCGTGAACAAGTTAGTTATATTTATTTTTGTCATACTGTTAATTACATGAAACGCTTGGAGATCTATTGATTTGGAAAGATTTTTCAGGCTATTAAGATGCTTGTCGTGAGGGCAATATTAATCAAGCAGCCTAGGATGTATTTCTTGTCCACGGGGTAAAATTTATGAAGCTTGATTTGTCTATAATATTCTTGGAAGTCTTCTACCAACTTGGGAAATTCGGCAAATTTATCTACCCAGAAAGAACGCCATCTTCGATAATCATAAATGCTAATGAGGATGGTCAATATATCTGCAATGATGTACAATGCTCCCCAGATTATTAAAATTGTGTATAACAAGTTGGCTGTTAGTGGCGTGTTTTGGAGACTACTAGGAAGCCGTGAAAAGATGACTTCAAGGGTGTTCATCTTCATTAACAAAGAGACGGCGGAAATGTAGGCCAGATGATATGCTAATGCATCTAGGAGGAAGGCATTGTCGTATTTCTTGTAGTATAGGCCATAGGAAAGTAACTCATACTTTTTCGACGGGACCTGTCTCGTGATGAGCAAGAGAATAATGACTATCCACCAGTCCATCGCAATCATACCGAGGAGGAAGAGACTTCTAGCCCACCACAGGATTTTTTTGGCAAAGCTTCGATGTTGTGGTCGAAATACGTAGTCGAAGAATGGCAACGGCTTCGGTTCAACGAAGAAACTTAGCACGTTTCCAGAAAGATGTTCGTATTTTCGAAGGAGTGGATGATAGTACTGCTGTTCAAGCCTCATGTATTTTTTAGCTATTCGTGCCCAGTTAAAATTCAAGTAAGCACCAATGCCCAACACGATAAGAAAGGTAAAAATAGCCTGTTCAGATATTTCTAACCCAAGAGGGAGGTGGAAAACCATATGCATCACCTAATCACCTACACATTTGCTTCGACTACCACTTTGGCCCTATAAAAAATATGCGATGTCCTTAATGTCAATGCTGACATTCATTCCCAAAACTGAGAACAGACTGACAACAGATATGAACTTGGAAATTCTTTCGTGACAAAAGATTTTTTATCAGTTGTAATAGAGAGATTCATGGAGATTTGTTATGGGCGGTTGAATATGACGGAAGATTATGGTTTCGTGAGAATTTCACTGTGCGTCCCTAAACTCCGTTTAGCTGACGTGTCATTTAATGTGGAGCAACATGTGGCACTTCTTGGGCAAGCCATCGCGAAACGGTCTCAAGTAATCGTGTTTCCAGAATTGTCTCTCACTGGTTATACCTGTGGAGACTTGTTTCATCAACGTGTTATTTATCAAAGGGTGGAGAAAGCTCTTTTGGATATGGAGACGATTTCACGACAGCATCCAGAGAGTCTCATCGTTCTTGGTGCACCAGTGCTCATTGACGGTGTTTCTTACAATTGTGCTGCCGTCTTTACTGGAGGTCAATTGGCAGCTCTGGTCCCAAAAATTTATTTGCCAAATTATGATGAGTTTAAGGAAAAAATTTACTTTAGTTCAGGGCCCCTAGAACCTAGGGAAGTGTTCTTATCATTGTTCGATCATCCCATCTTGTTTGGAAAAAATATCATACTTCAAGCATCTAACAAGCCCAGTTTTAAGGTTGCAATTGAGATGTGCGAAGATTTATGGGCTCCTAATCCCACGAGCACTTCTTTATCTTTAGCTGGAGCTACCATCCTCTTAAACTTGTCTGCAAGCAATGAATTAGTAGGAAAGGTAACTTATAGACGTCGCTTGGTTCGTCAGCAGTCAGAGCGATGCATTGCTGCTTATTGTTACGTGTCGTCAGGGCCCGGTGAGTCTACCATGGATCTGGTTTTTGGGGGACATGCTCTCATTTATGAGAATGGTTGCTTGCTTGGAGAGTCATCACGGTTTCAACTATCGTCACAACTCTTGATTCGTGATGTGGATGTGGAACGTTTAATTTCACATCGTGCCCGTAACACGACCTGGGCGGATGCAGTTACTAGAGAAGCTGCTGAACATGTAAAAGTACTCACGTTTACGCCTAAATTATTGAATTTTACAAGGGATAAGTTGTTACGGACAATAGATCCGCATCCATTCGTTCCCTCCTTGACAGATTCAGAAGAATTGAATGAGCGTTGCGAAGAAATTCTCAAGATTCAAGCTGTTGGATTAGCCATGAGAATGGAACGTGCAAATGCTAAAAAATTGGTCATTGGGCTCTCAGGAGGGTTAGATTCGACACATGCACTTCTCGTGTGCTTGGAAGCATGCCGATTATTAGAGAAATCACCGCAAGATACCATTGTTCCCATCACGATGCCGGGTTTTGGTACTACTGAAATCACGAAAACCAATGTACATGCACTTTGTCATGCATTACATCTTCCTTTAGAGACAATTTCGATTAATGACGCAGTATCCTTGCATCTCAAGAGCATTAAACATGATGGCAGCTTGGATGTGACCTATGAAAATGCTCAAGCTCGGGAAAGATACCAAATCTTATTTGATAAAGCCAATCAAGTCGGTGGAATAGTCGTGGGAACTGGTGATTTATCAGAGCTGGCATTGGGCTGGATGACTTACGGAGGGGATCACTTGAGTTCCTATGCTGTTAATGTTTCTGTCCCCAAATCCTTAATTCGTTTTCTCATCGAGTGGTATGCAGACAATAAAGCTGATGAAGAAACGCAGGCTGTTTTAATGAACATTCTAGCCACTCCCATCACGCCTGAACTCTTGCCACCTAGTGAAGATGGCTCTATCAGACAAAAAACAGAAGAACAGATTGGACCCTATGAATTACACGATTTTTTCCTTTATCATTTCATTAGAAATCGTTTTTCACCACGAAAGGTTCTCTTTTTAGCAACGAATGCATTTCGAGGACAATATCCTTCTCGAGAAATTAAAAAATGGCTTATTGTCTTCATTACACGTTTTTTTGCTAATCAATTCAAGCGGAGCTGCATGCCAGATGGACCAAAAGTAGGTACCGTGTCTTTGTCTCCACGAGGTGAATGGCGAATGCCGACAGATGCGAGCGCACGTGCGTGGTTGGAAGATCTCGAGTGAATGGGAAGACAAATAACTTGGTACATGCAAATGTAGAATCTACTTAAGCCATTAAAAGTAAAATAACTTTAATTAAGAGAATTTCATTCACTATTACATTATGGCTTGTACCATCATTCAAAAGAAATCTAGAACATTCATGCTGATTTAATTCTCTCATTATATTTAATGCTTCTTCAAGACTAGGACTGTACACTTTATGGTCAGGTTCTCTCACTTTCAGCTTGCCTGCAATCATTCGAACTGTAATGATTGGAGATTTTAAGAGGGCTTCCCTCCACAGTTGTTGGTATGTGATCTCTCCAGTAGCTAGTTTTAAGCAGTGATGAACAAACTTGGTATTGTATTTTAGCATTTGAAAGAATTTATCTGTTCTTTTATGGATTCTACGTGATAATTGTCTTCCTAAGTTTATTTCTTTGAGGTATTGTTTTTTCCATCTTCTTTCAAATTCTTTTTGTCCCTTGCTGGGATTGGTAACTCCAATCTTTGCAAGTTTTTCAGCTAATTTCCCACTTGCTAGGGCGTAGTAGATTCCTTCTCCAGTAAAAGGATCAACATTTCCTCCTTGATCTCCAACAACCCATACTCGATGATTTGCAAATTTTTTTATGGGACGTCCTCCAGATATACGCCAACATCGGGATAAGAAGGGTTTTCCAAGATTCACTCCTCTTGTTTTTTCCACGCATTTCACATAATTATTTAGAACTTTTTTTGCATCCTACGCGTTGTTAAGATTATATCCACCAATACCTTATTGAGTGTTTTCTTTCGGTGAAAGATCCACCCACATTCAAGGACATTTTTAATGAACTGAATTTCGAGCATATCAGAGGCACCCATAAATCCCTCGACATCATTGCAATGATATAACAACTCAAATGCTATTGCCTTGTCTTGTTTTGTAAATTTGTCCCTAATGCTCCTCTATACGGCAGTTCTTCCACTGACTCCATCAGCACCAATAACTAATTTTCCTTTTAGAGTTTCTCCATTCTTCAATTTAACATAAACCAAGCCTCTCTCTTGATAAAGACCCACTACAACTTTTTCAGTTTTTATTTCTGCTCCAGACTTTTCGGCCTCTCGAAGAAGAAAATGATCGAATTTTGATCTTCCAACGATGAATCCAGATACTTCCTCACCTGATGGTGAAAACGGAGCCATCTGGACTTATTAGTCGAAATCCCCTGATTTCACGCTCGATAACATCTTTAGGTATTGTTCTTTTAATGATGTTAATTGCTTTTTTTGAGACTCCTCCCCACCACAAGGTTTTATTCTTGGTACTTCATGTTTTTCAATTAATAATGTTGACAGACCTTGTTCAGCTGCAATTTGTGCCGCCATTGCACCAGATGGCCCACCACCAATTACAATAACATCTATCATTTATAGTCACTCATAGTTGTTTTATCATTTTTGCCTTTTTTGTATCAATGATATTGATGGATGATGAAGTATTTTATCTTTCATTCAAGCTGGTAATTAACTCTCGCGTGCTCTCCTTGTTTAACAACTACTTTCTTCACAAGTAGATTAAAATTTACTTGTAGAGGCTCAAGGTCAATTTTTTTTGGAGAATGGTTCAACTAAATTAACTAATTTTATGAGATACTGTTTGAAATCATCTCTATTTCTGTTCATGTTATCTATATTCCCTAAAATGATGGTTTATAAACATCTTTTGGGAATTTTTTTAATATTTTCTCGGTGATTCCATTATCTTTTACTATTTCAGCGTATAATTTTCCGCTTTCTTTCATTGTTCTTTTTTGCGTGTTATAATCCACGTGAACTAGACCGAATCGAGATGAATAGCCCTCAGCCCATTCAAAGTTATCCATTAAACTCCAATAGAAGTATCCTCTCACGTCGATGCCTTCTTGAATGGCTTGATGGACCATTTTCAAGTGATCAATGATGTATCGTTGACGCCATTCGTCATCATCCGTGCCGATCCCATTTTCGGTGATGTAAATGGGTAAGTTAGGAAAAGTTTTCTTGATTCTTCGGAGAGCAAGAAGGATGCCCTCTGGATAAGGTTCCCAGCCTAGTCCTGTACAGAGTTTGTTAGGATCGGGGTTATCAGTCATAACTCGCATTAATTCTGGAAATTTCCTAGAAATAAGAGTGAACACATAATAATTAAGGCCAATAAAATCGAGTGAATTTTTTAATCGATCCCATTTTCTAATGAAACTCGAAAAGAGTTTTCCAGTTTTCAAGCTCCTAAGGGTTGCACCATTATAGAGATAATCCGCAAATTTTGCTATGATTCGGTCCATCATTGATTCTTGACGATAAGGTTTGATGATGGATATGTTTTTCACGATTCCTACCTGAGATGCGTGATCAATTTTCTTTATGCGATGATAAGCAAGAGTATGCATCTTTAGGAGCGTGTTCGTAGCTTTAATGGTGGACCTAAAACTCTTTTCTCCAGGTGGAAAGATTCCCACGAAATGTCCTATTACCGCAACGACATTTGGTTCATTGATGGTATTCCAGTACTTGACTTCCTCCTTGAATTCCTTGATAATAAGCTCAACGAATTGCGTGAAATGGTCTAGATGTACTTTTTTATCATTCTTAAAGCCTCCTTCATCGTGCCACCACTTTGGTACCGTGAAGTGGAGCAAGGTTACAAAAGGAGTGATGTTTTTCTTGATAAGGGTGTCGATCATCTTGTGGTAATGTTCAATGGCATCATGGTCTGGTTCGTGAGGCTTTGGAAAGATCCGTGACCATTCGAAGGACATCCGATAGGCATTTACGTTAAGCTGCGTGAGAAGATCGAAGTCCTCTTCGAATCGATTCCAATGATCACAGGCTACCTCTGAGGTATCTCCACCGTGTATCTTTCCAGGCTGTTGCTCCCACCACCACCATTGATTGTTAAAATTTCCTCCTTCTATTTGGTGTGCCGATGTAGCACAGCCCCAGGTGAAATTAGGTGGAAAAAGAAATTTTCTTTCTTCAAGAGTCATTTTATCTTGATCTCCTCTCTATCTTTCTTTAATCTGGAAACATTTTCATTAGAGATTTTTTCCTAATGAATGGAACGCGTAAGAGCCATCTCGTGATGAAAGATGCTTGTTCTTCAATTTCTTTGATGAAATCTTCGAAATCATGTTCTTGATATTGCAAGATGTCTTGAGATTCTTTCGTCTCGCACCAATGCAGATAGTAAGGTTTCTTACCATATTTCTCCCAGGGTATTTCCTCCTCTGATAGTTTTGGGAAAACGGCAGCTAGTTGTTGAAAGATATATTCCTTGTAAATGAGTCGAGAATGCTCGGGACCTGCGATGAGAAAGATTTTCCGCGAGGCTTGCTCACGTTCAAAGGCATGAAGCATTGCCGTGGCAACGTCGTTCACGTGAACGGGCTGTACTTTCGTGTTGAGGGGAATGGACAGGCTGTATTTTAGTAGTTCTCGATCGGGTTTCAATTCCTTGTTCAAGACCGCAGACAATCGTAAAATGCGCCAATTAATTTGAGATTTCGTGATTATCTCTTCACATTCGATCTTATGGGTATTATAGTGATTGTAAGGTTTGAGTGGCCGATTTATCGTTAGTGGTGGATCATTAGGATCGATTGGACCATAAACGGCCAGAGACGAAGCAAAAATGAATGGCCTTGTTGGAAGGTATTTTTCCACTAATTCAACAATATGTCTCGTTCCTTTCACGTTCACTTGCCGCGAACGTTCTGGATTCATTTCTGAATAAGGTGGAAGAATGAATGCTAAGTGAATAACACCGTCGACGAGTTCTTGTTCGAAGACGGCCTCTATATCAGTTTTTTTCGAGATATCTCCCCAAGTGATGGTAAGATTTTTAGCATACTTCTTGGAAAAGGAAAGCAAGGATCTTGCAACTTTATGGGTGCTCTTGGTAGGAAGATCGAATCCCACTACTGGATAATTTGCTGTCAAGAATTTCTTTACCACGACTCTTCCGAGATGTCCAGATGCGCCTGTAATGAGCACAGTCATTCTTTTCACCTCGAGAGTTAGTCACTTCTCCTTGTAGTATTTAAAATGGCGGAATGTTACTTAAAAATACTTTTTAAAAGAAAGGATGACTGAATAACTCTCTTCACCTCAAGTGGCGGGTGTCTGTTCATTATTGGCTGCACGAGGCTTTTTTTTGAGGCATTCCATTTCCATTTTCTTCAACACCTTTTTAAACCGCACGGTCACCTTCAGAATCGGGAGTGATGTTGCTTATCACTGTGATGCTTATAAAATACCACATCGTGAGGAGACATGGTAGTAAAAAGATGATGGTAAAATCATTGGAGGAAAGAATGATATGAGTTCGGCAGAATCCTCTGAATCCAAGAGAGCAGTTGCGACAGAAAAAGAAGTCACGGAAATGGATGAAGAGAAAAAAAAGGAAGAAGAACGACTCGAGGCATTGCGCTTAGCTGGAAAAGTTACTTACGAGGTTTTAGAAGCAACTTTACCAAAGATCAAGCCAGGGGTGAAGGTCTTAGAAATCTGCGAATTTGCAGAAGGTCTCATCTTGGAAAAGGGAGCACAAATTACATTTCCAGTTAACGTGTCTATCAATAATGTGGCTGCCCACTATTCTTCTCCCATTGATGATGAAACTGTCATTCCGGAGAAAGCCATCGTGAAACTTGACTTAGGTGCACGAATTGATGGATACATTGCAGATGCAGCTCGTACCGTGACTTTTGATCCTGAATTGGAGAAATTAGTCAAGGCTGCCAAGGAGGCCTTCGAAGCCGGTATGGAAATCGTGAAACCTGGCGTGAAACCATCAGAGGTAGGAAACGTGGTTGAAGAGGTCATTAAAGATCATGGATTTTTGCCCATCATCCAATTATCTGGTCACAAAATGGATGAATACACTCTTCATGGAGATCAGGCCATCCCTAACATTTCAACACCTCCACGTAAGGATGAAGATCCATTCCAAGTCGGGCAAATCTGGGCTTTTGAAACGTTTGCGACCACAGGGTCTGGTTCGGTACATCATAGTGAGCAACATACCTACATTTATCAGTTACCCGAGCATCGAATGAAAATTCGCCAGCAAATTATGAGAAAAATCGTAAGATATGCTTACAATATGCAAAAAACTCTACCCTTTTCTCCACGATGGCTGACAGAAGAGTTTCGAAAGGGGGAAATTACTTATACCTTAAGGCAACTTGTACGATATGGAGCCATCATTCCTCATTCTGCCTTGATTGAAGATGAACCAACATCACGAGTAGCTCAATATGAGGATTCGTTCATCGTCACCGAGGAGGGTTATGAAATATACACGAGACCTCCCTTTAAGAACGTCTCTGAAGAGTCTTCTTCTTCCACGTAGCGTAATAATATTAGCACGTTTAGGGGAAATCAATTGACTACTAAAAAATGGAGAAAAATTCTTGAAGTCGTGGCTGGTGAAGAAACTTCGGCTCAAGAAATGAAGAAACCTAGTAAAGGGATTCCATTTAGTGGCAAGTATGTTCACGTTACCCTCTCTTTTTCTCATTTATCAATGAAGATCATCTACTTGTTGGAGTTACAACGCCGCATGCTCATTCTAGATAAAGAATTAAAGACCATTAACAGTTTTTTGAGCACGGTCATTCAAAAATATCGGGACAACAAGATATCACGCGTGAAAGCATCTTACTTGGCATCCTGGACGCACATGCAAAAAAAGATTCTCTTGAAGGTAAAAAAAATCACGAAAGAGAAGTTCATATCTTTGTTTTATGAATTATCTACCGAAGAACGATATCTTCTCATTTTTGAATTGAAAGATTTGTTGAAAAGGATTCGTCTCATGTCAAATACTTCGAAACGGTTGAGACAAAGAATTTTGAAGTATGAAAAAATTCTCGGTTCACGTCAATGGACTGAATTAACAAGGGATTTGCCTTTTGAAGAGCTTATTGGTAAAGAGCAAGGAGTTAATGTTGAGGTAAGAGACGCTTCAAGTGTTAAGGCTTTTCAAGGAGTTCTAATGGCAAATTCGCAGGAAGACTTGCCCTTGATACCTTCGGTTGCAACTTCTTTGATGGGAAAAAATGGAAAAAAAGTTGAAACGACACAAATAACTTCTATAACTCAAGAATGGGAAGAACAGATGGCAGATGAGCTCATTTCTACCTTCATTGGTGAGGAGGAGCTCGACGAATCAGAGAAAACTGACATTGAGAAAGAAGTAGATATTCGAGCGAACATAGAAATAGAGCCGATCATGGTGACTAAAGACCTTGATAGAGAGATTAGGGAAATTCTTGACGAAATTAAACACGTTGAAGTTTTGTTGACGCATTCATCAGACATAGGACAAGGACACCCTCCCCCTAATTATCCACCCGTGCAGAATGTTTTTCCTCCCTTGCCAGATGAACTGGAATCTCCCCCAGCCGGGGAGCAAGAGACAATGGAGACAGATGAGACTTCTAAGTCCGGAGATGTTTCGCCTTCTTTGGATGAAACAGATACAGAGACCCTAGCTGATGATAGCGTCATCCTTTATGGAGCTAGTTCGCTGCTTGGTAGTTCTGGAGCAGAAGATTTGGACTTGCTCCGTCAAGATCTTCTTGCTGCTGTAGATAATTTGAAAAACCTATTTGATCGGAAGCAAATCAAGATAATCTTTCCTCATGGCCTTAGAACAGGTGGAGAAATTTTTAAGTTCATTTGGATTAATGGTGAGTGGCACGCGATTGTAAGACTATTAGATGCTCCACATGAATGGCTCTTGCTCAAGGTACTTCGTAATGAAAAGATTGATCTTGACAAGGATCGAATCAACTTGAAGAAGGTTGCACGTGAGAGGATAGCTCGTCGTTTGGATGTGCCACTAGAAAATGCATTCGATGCAGATATACTATGGCGCTATTCATCAGAAACATATCTGGGCCTTCTTCCATGGGAGGTAACTACTAGCCGGATTGCATTCGTCCCACTAAAGCTAATTGAAAAAACTCCAGCATCTGGGGTCATTTCATTGGCTAATAAAGATGATATTTCATGGTGGATCCTTCAACATGGAAGGCTATTAAGCACGACTGGGGGTTTTCTTGGCTATATCCGCGGTTTCAAGTTCGTTATAGACTCTAATGGTTCAAGTGCATCTCTCTCTCTCCTAAAAGCCAGAAATGATATTCGTGATGTCCTTAGGGTATTAAGAGGTGGCTTGACAGTATCAGATATGTATCTTTATCAGTTCAACCAACGTGTGGCTCGAATGTGGGGCCTGCCTGGAGAAGAAGCAATGTTACCTATTAATCAGGCAAGGTATCTGTTGTATTTCTTCTATTCTGGAGATAGAAAAGATTTGAGCTCTTGTGAACGTTGGCTATATGGCAAGTTTGATGTGGCAGAACAATCGATGCTTGGCTTTAAATCCGCATCAGCCCATAGAACATTAATACTGTTGACTTGATGGTTAAATATTTCAAATTAACAAGTATTAATCCCGTTCATCATCATATACTCATATTATTCTTTCGTTCCTTGATTAGAACTAAAAAATGACCACGGGTTGTCCATGTCTAGCTCAAGAATGGAAGTGCTGGTAAAACCCTCAAAGAAAAGATTCAAGCTATATTTGGATGATGATGGTCGATTAGTTGTAGAACTCATGTCACCACCCACTAAAGGAAAGGCAAATAAAGAATTACTGCAGAATCTGAAAAAGAAATTGGGATGTAATGTGAATCTGGTAAGAGGGCAAACTAGCACCATTAAATTGTTGGAATTTACCTTGTCAGAAACAGAATTAAAAAGAAGAATCAATGAACTCGTGGAGGCCGATTGATCGTGGATGAAAGCTTATCTTTTTTGCTACCACCAGTAGTTAAAGCCATTGAGGCATCTTTAAGTGAATTTCCATGGCACAGTAAGACTAAAATTAGGGAAAATTTAGCAAAATTGGAAGAAGCGCATCACTTATTAGAGCAATTCATGCCTGAATCTCTGAAAAAGGATGTACGATTTAGAAATATCCTTACATTGCTACAAGGTGTTTTTTCTTGCCTTTATGGAGTCCCATTGATGAAACTGGGCATGTATGAAGCAGCTTTAAGGCAGTTTTCACTGGCTCAAGAGTTTTTCAAGGAGATTGATGCCTCTACCATTGAGAGTGTGGGATTCAAGTGGTGGGTTGAACTATGGTCTAATTATTTGGCTTATTATATCAATCATGCCAAGATTTTGAAATTATTACTGAGAAATGAAAGCTTGGAGCTCGTTCAAGAGCAAATGTCACAGTTACGTTTCATCCTAAAGAAATTAGTTGATCTTTTGAAGAAAAAGCATCCAGTTCATGCCTACTACGTGAAAGGCCTGGCTTATGAATTAAACGGTACCTTGGCGTTGATTTCAGCAAAAATGTTGCTTGATCGAGATCCATTAGAGGCTAGAAGGTTGATCTATGAGTGCTTGAGAGATTTTAATAGGGCTCGCTTCCTGCAAGTTGAAATCTCAGAAAAAGACATGCATGAATACGAGGCATTAGCTCGCACGGCTACCATCAATCATTGGAAGGAAATAATTGATCAACTATGGTTTGAAGCTAATAATTATGCGGTTGATGGACAGTATGAGCGGGCAGCTGACAAGTTTTATGAAGGTTATACCCTATTAATTAACCTTGACGAATTAGCGCTTCATTCTGATCCCATCGTGGAACTCAATCTTCGAACCTTTCAGACCTCTTATCATGAATGTCTTGCTGAACTAGCACTTCAAGCAGAAGATCATCATGTTGCTGCTCAAGAGTTCAAGAAAGCTGCCAGCATCTTGCACTTGTACATCACGGAAATGAGATCACCTCAAACCGAGGATTTATTACAACCATTTGAATTACAAAAGGCCTATTATGAGGCGATGTATCTAACTTCATTAGGCATCATTGCCCTGGATGAAGGAGACGATGCGTTGGCCAAGCAGCTTTTTCTTCAAGCTCGGGATCTTTTCGAGACCATCCTTCCGCAATGTCGTGATTTACAGTTAGATCCATTAGTTAATAGTATGAATAAGGCTAAAGACAAGATTGTCACGTTTTTAAGCCTCTTGGAGATCTGAGAGCAATGAATCTTGAATTGTTCATTGGTAAAAAAAAGAAGGTCCAAGAAGCATCAAGCGAAAAAGACAAAAAACGAGAATTGATGGAGGATTCTTCGTCAGATTTAGAGGCAAGTGTGGGCACTGATGAAAGTGCCACGACATCCTTGAATTCAACTTCCGATACTACTACCGATGTGACAGCTGTTTCTCTTAAAGAATTAAATCTTGATGCGCTAAGAAAGATTCCCAAGCACGATGATTTCTTGAGATGGTTGGCTGAAGCAGTGATGACGCATCCCTTGTTTACTCATCACGAGATGTACATGAGAGAACTCTTAGCAACTGGTGAATCGTCCTTAAAGACGATCAGGGAAGTAAGCACGATGTTGAACGTGCCGGAAGGTTTCATCATGGGAATGATCATTGCAATGAAGATGAAAGATGGTGATGAAGCTGAACGACAATAGTAAAGATTCAAGAGGATCGGATAAAAAAATTAGCATGAAAAAGAAACTGGGATTGTTGGCTCTTGATGCAACTAAGGTCATCGCAACAGAAGCGAGTCGTTATGCTCTTGAGAGCATCAAGCAAGCAATTCAAAAAGGAGAAAAAATCGAAGTACGACCGCCACAAAAACCAAAAAACCAGTCAACATTTCAATTCGTGAGACAGGTCAGACCCATCAAGGCATACACGCAAGCTAAAAGAACAATTGAATTCGTGGAAAAGCATCCTGATGCCACGAATATAAAACCAGGTCTTGATGGATTGGTTTCCTTTAGCTTGTTACTTGTTCCCGCAGCAGTCATTCTTGGCTTGTTGCTTTTACAAGGGATAGTCAATGAGTTCATGGTCCTATTTTTGTTGATGTTATACGTGATTTTCATTGCCATTCCAGGAGGTTATCTTGGAATTGATGGTTTAGCTGCCGGGGCGAAGGGAGTATTAGATGGCTTCGTGCTATTTTTTAAGACAATGTGGGAGTTAGGTGTTTTGGCTCTTTCCGGTTTAGCCATGCTATTTTTTGGTTTTGCCAAGGGAGCGTTTACAGTCATCGAAGATTACATTGGTTTCCTGTCTGTATTCTTACTCTCATCTGTTGGATTATATTTCCTTTTTGATTCTCTCACTGGAGGAAAAGTTAGCTCTTCAGTGTTTCTGATTTTGCTATTAGTCGTGTTTCCAGCCCTCTTTCCAGCTTCGCTCATTCATCGCCAATATAAACTATGGAAACTTCAGCAAGGCAAGTAATTCATCACTCTCTCTTTTTTGACTTAATCTTGAAACCATGACGTTTAAATTGGTGATGTTTGTCTCTTTTTCTTTTGTCACGACCATGGATACGAAGTTCGACTGGAATCTTCGAAACGCGCTACAAACACCTACATAAAGTAAATGCGAAGATTAGTATATGGAGGAGTTTGGACGTTTTTCTTGCTAAAAGAACAGATAAAAATGTGGTGGAAAGATATGGATCAAGAACACGTTGAATTGTTGAAATCTCTCGTGAGTGATAAAAATAAGATCGTGAATCTTAATTCATCTGAGTATTGGAGAGAACGAGCCAAGCAAGTGTTGGCAGTGACGACGCGTGATCCAATGTTTCCAGTAGTGGATCATACACGGGCTGAGGGGTCGTGGCTCTATGATATAGAGGGAAATAAATATTATGATGTGACTTCAGGAGTGGCTGTTCGTGCTCTAGGTCTCATTTATCAGCCATTAGTCGAATTTGAGCAAAAAATCATTAACATCATCCGTGAACTACCAGGTCAAGATTT
>JAJRXH010000075.1 GCA_024276395.1 archaeon | reverse complement strand
AGGCAAGCGATGGCACACGAAAGGACGAGTCACCATCAATGATGACATCGTGGAACACGCTGCGTTGGGAATTAGCAAGCAGCTATCTAAAGCGCGGGCAAGTAGAAAGATTCTAGATGAATTAAAGGTACTTGGTCATTATCAAGTCTACAAGGAAACACGTCGGCAAAAATTCGAGAGAAAATTCAAGAAAGATCCAGAAAGGGCAATTTACTGGTTGTGCCGAGAGATCAACATCAAAAATCCAGAATTTGTTGATCTTTCTAACAACGAGGATCAATTTCACGTTAAGATAATCCTTCAAAAAGATGAGGTTCCCCTTGAAGCAAAAGGCGTTGGAAAAACTAGAAGCAAAGCCAAAAAAGATGCTGTAAAAAAACTCGTTCAGAAGCATGACATCCACGAATGGCCTGATTAAACCAAAATAAATGAAACAAAAACACGGAAGGTGTGACTAAAATGAAAGAGAACAAAAACATTGAATCCATCCGAACGAAAGTCGAAAACTTGATTAACATTTTCGACCAAAATTTTTTGGAACGTCAAGACTCAATTAGGGGCGCCGTTCTAGCAGCATTCAGCGGAGAACACGTCCTCTTCCTGGGACCTCCAGGTACCGCGAAAAGCCTTCTTGCCAGAAAAATGTGCGAGGCAATTAAAGACGCTAATTTTTTCTATTACTTGCTAACCCGATTTACCGTTCCAGAGGAAATATTCGGTCCCCTATCCTTGAAGGCCCTTGAAGAAGATAAATTCTCAAGAAAGATTGAAGGATACCTACCTACCGCACATCTTGCTTTTTTGGATGAAATTTTCAAGGCCAATAGTTCAATTCTTAATAGTCTCCTCACCATCATTAATGAACGCTTATACCACAACGGTGCCGAGATCATTCAAGTTCCCTTGATTTCAGTATTCGGTGCATCGAATGAACTCCCAGAAGAAGATGAAAACCTGGATGCTCTTTATGACCGATTTTTATTTCGCCATGCAGTACAAGACATCGAGGAAGGCAGTAATTTCAAGCAGATTGCATTCGGAAATGCTGGTGAATTCGACATCAAGGAAAAGATAACACTAGATGATATCAAGGCTATCCAAGATATGGCAAAACACGTCAAGGTACCCGATGACGTGCAAAGAATCATCATGAGCTTGCGTTCTCATCTTAAAGAAAGAGATGTTTACGTGTCAGATCGACGATGGAAAAAAATTGTCCAAGTGCTTAAAGTTGCCGCGGTTCTCAACGGTAGAGAACACGTCGATGCCACGGATGTGTTGTTGTGTCAACACATGTGCTGGACCAATCCTAATCAGCGACAAGAAATCCGAGATCAACTAATCTCACTTGTCATTTCTGGAGGAATCCCGATCGACGACCTCGAAAAAGAGGTTAACGTATTAAAAGGTGTCATTGAAGACGATCTAAAACCATTAGCATCAAAAATGGTGTGTGATCAATGTGGATATCGGTTTTCAGATTTAATGAGCCTTAATGGACATTCACACGACGGATTCAAATGCCGGATGAATTATTGTAATGAAATTCTTCAAAAAGACGAAATCATAGATCACTTTAAGTCAAAGCACAACAAAGATCTCGTTGTCATTGCCTCTCAGAAAAAAAAATTGTACAAGAAATCATTCAACCAAATCAAAAAGAAGTATGATGCACTCGACAAGGAATACGATTCTAGTCAAAAGAAATTAGAATCTTCTCTTCGGGCCAACCAGTTTCTTACCGAGATTGATAGGAACTTGATCATCAAAAATTTCAAGCAGAAATTCCGAGATAGAATTACTGAAATTGGAAAAATCATAAACCAGATTGGCAAGCATCTTAGTTAAACATCATTTTCTTTCCT
>JAJRXH010000074.1 GCA_024276395.1 archaeon | reverse complement strand
GCAGCGTGGAATTACCTAGAATCATTGCATTACCTTTCATGCCAGAAGAAAACGAGATCTTGCAGATTTGGTTAAGTAAGCGAAAAGGCTCTACCGTAGAATTAGTGACCCACGAAGAGCTCATAAAGATGTCACCACCATTAAGGAGCATTTTGACCGTGAATGCGGCAAAAATAGAAAGAGATTTGACAGAAAAGATTGATCGACGCCGAACAGTACATACTTTCTCGGTGATTGCACTTGAGCAATTGCAAGAACTGCTTGACTTGCCTAGCTTTCCTCAACGGATAGAAGGGTATGATATTTCGAACATTCAAGGTGATCTGGCTGTGGGATCGATGGTCGTGTTCATTGACGGAAGGCCCGCCAAGGCAGAATATCGAAAGTTCAACATCCAGTTAAAGACAACGCCTGATGATTACGCAATGCTGCAAGAGGTACTGACACGGCGTTTGGCACATCTCGGAAATGACATGCCACGTCCAGACTTGATGCTCATTGATGGGGGAAAAGGTCAGCTTAATGTCGTGTATTCAATATTAGAAAAAATGGGACATTCTGATATCCCCGTGGTATCACTAGCCAAGAAACATGAACTTTTTTTCGTTCCTGAACGGAGAGATCCCCTCGATCTTCCTGCAGATTCGCCAGCAGGACGATTATTGAGACAAGTGCGAGACGAAGCACATCGTTTTGCGTTGACAAGCCATCGAAAGCGTCGACTGATTCAGACACGACGGTCTCTCTTGGACGAAATTCCAGGAATCGGAAAAACCCGGAGAGAACGCTTGATCAAGCATTTTGGAAGCGTTAAAGTTTTAGAGGAGGCAACCCTAGACGAGATCTTGGCGGTCCCAGGTATGAATAGAAAGGCAGCGGAGGCCGTGTACATGTTTTTCCAAACACGTAAAGCGAGAAAAAGACCATGGCATAAAAAATCTTGATTTGACCTCTTTCCATTTATCACGAGAAAAGTAAAAAAGAAGAATTTAATCAGCGAGTAAGGCTTCAAGGTCCTTGAGTTTTTTAGTTTCTCTTATGGCCTTTTCCACTTCTTCATCTCGTTCGATTGGGGGTTCTTCACTCATGACGAGTGTTGAGGGTTCTATATCATACATTTTAATTTTTACGGATTTGCCATCCAAGTTGAGTCGCTTGACATCCTTGGGTCGGATTTTAATGTGATACCCTCCAGCACATCGAGAAATGCGCGCGGTAAAAACGAGTAATGGTTCTTTCATTTTATCTTCTTCTTTCAATGCCAACAATTCCACCTCAGTTAAATAGCACGTATCCTTCAACTTGAACATGAAATGGGTTGCTCACGCGTGATGCTGCACTCCTTGATCTTCAGCCTTGCTGAGGAAAACCTCCGCATTAGACTCATGTTGTCCTCCATCAAGGGGTTTAATAAATGTTTTTATCATAAGTATGAAATAGACCGCGAATTCTTCTCTGTAGGCACATTTCACTTTCTTTCTCAGTTCATGATCTTTTTTACCTTTTTAAATATTACCTAACTTAGTTGTTCATACAACATCTTTGAATTTTTTCATTTTTAACCAGTAATCTTGGTTAATTGCCTCATGATGGTGTAGGATGTGCGGACGACAAGAAAAACAAAAATCAAGAGAGAGTTATTCAGTTATCCCCGTCATTTAAAGATGTTTTTAAAAACCAACTCGTTCCTTTAAATACTCCAAGGTGAAGTGAATAACTCCCAATCAAGAAGAAAGAATTTCATTGCCATTGAAATTGCCTCATTGGAAAGCTTCTGGATAAACGCTCTGAATGTATCGTAAAGACTTGATGGTATTGGCCAGAGAGAGCTCGAACACGATTGGACCTTGAAAATTTCTATCTTTTAACCAAGATAAAAGATCTCTAACGGGAAGGGCGTGCTTCCCCAAAACTTGATGATCTACTCCAGGTTTTTTTCCGTCGTGAAGGTGTAATTCGATGATCCGATCTTGGTAAGTCTCAAGGAAGTCAATAATATCCCAATCACCTGAATATCCTGCTAGAAGGTGGCCGGTATCAAAACAAATGCTTACATCCAATTCTTCTACACCTTCAAAAAACTCCTTGAATGGAAATTCCACGTTTTCAATGGCTAGTTTCCGGGGATTGATGCCCGTTCGGTCAATGATCTCTTCAATGCTACGGCAAGCATTTAACGTGAATTGGGTAATCACGACATCTTTCAAGTAAGAAGGCATCTTCATATGAAAGAATTCAGTAGCTAATGCTCCAGTTGCGTGAATGACCCAACAATCTGGATTTAATGGTTTCGTGAGATTAATCGTTTCTAAGAGACAATTAATGGAGGCACTGCGGATGTGTTCATTAGGGGAAGACAGTTCAATGGACCATAATGGTAAATGAACAGAATAAGTTAAGGCGTGTTCATTCTTCAAAGTTATGAGATCTTGGATCGTTGATTCGGTGATTAGGCCGGGAAGCACGTAAATGAGATCACCAGTAATCTCAAAATGGCGTAAGTTGGCAACTTGCGTGACTTTTTCCAATACATCCGTGAAACTCATGGAAATACCTTCGAAGGTATTCTCACTGAGAAATGCTTTGACATCATCAAATTCAAATGGACGAATCCCAAAACGTAATCGCATTTACATCACTTT
>JAJRXH010000073.1 GCA_024276395.1 archaeon | reverse complement strand
GACTCCGAAAATGAATCCAAACCCACCACGTTATCTAATTGATGATAAAAATACTTCTTGAATCATTTAATACATGCATCATGCACGATAGGACGGGATGAATGGTCATGAAATACATGTTAACAAGTGGAAAGCGAAAAACTGCCATTGCCAGAGCCATCATAAGACCTGGCGCTGGAAGAATCCGCATTAATCTCATTCCACTCGAAATATATGAACCAAGACTCGTGAGAGAACGAATTCGTGAAGCCTTGATCCTAGCTGGCAATGAACTAGTCAATCAAGTCGACATCGACGTCAAGGTAAAAGGCGGAGGATTCATGAGCCAAGCATCAGCTGCAAGAACGGCAATTGCAAATGCCCTACTAAAATGGGCTGAACAATCAGAAGAATTCGAAGCGGAAATCTTGAAAAGAAGATACATCGAATACGATCGACATATGCTCGTCGGCGATTCTAGACGCAGAGAACCAAAAAAATGGGGTGGACCTGGAGCGCGAGCTCGATTTCAAAAGAGCTATCGTTAATGTCCCTTCCCTCGCCCTTACTTTTCCTTTTTTGTATCCAACAGCGAAAGATTTTTTTAACATCAAGTTCCAGAGTCCCATGTAAAAGGGCCCGTAGCTCAGCCTGGTTAGAGCGCTCGGCTGATAACCGAGAGGTCCCCGGATCGAAGCCGGGCGGGCCCACCAGATTTTTTTCAAACACTTTTAGTGCATGTACATTGGCTCTTTTCTTGATTGAACATTAATTAACGTCGAGCATTTTTGCGTGGTTAACTGCATCTTTTTAAAAATGAGGATACATTTTCTTCCTTGAAAGAGAAGAAAAGGTGCGTTGTTGCTGGCAATTCGTGTCAAGATCACCTTTATCAATTCAAAAGTCACAGATGAGGAATTGTACATGAATGATGACGGGAATAGGCAGATACCTTGGGAGACATGGTATTCACGACAAATTATCTTGCGTGACATTGGAGTTAACGGACAAAAAAAGCTCAAAGAGGCAAGAATAGCCATTGCTGGGGTAGGAGGGCTGGGAACGTGGATAGCCGAATCATGTGCGAGAATGGGATTTGGCTTCATCCGACTAATTGATCGGGACATCGTGGAACCAACCAATCTTCATCGCACGGCTTTATTTAAACCAACTCACGTTGATCTTCCCAAGGCTGAGGTTGCAGCAGAAATTCTTTCGGAGTTAAATCCTCACGTGAAAGTGGAAGCTAGTACTGCCAACATTGATGAGACAACAATGGAAGATCTATTTGGAGACGTGCATCTCATCATTGATGGGCTGGACAACTTCAGAGCTAGAAGGGTTCTTAATGAAATATCAAGAATGCGTGGAATTCCCTTGATATTCGGTGGTGCCCTAGGAACTAGCGGAAACGTGACGACTTTTTCAGGAAAAGAAGAGGATCCTTGTTTAGAGTGCTTGTATGGTAGCGTGAATGACGAGGACCTACCCACTTGCGAGACCATGGGCGTGCATCCTTCAATTTTAAGCATCATTAGTTCCATTCAAGTGGCAGAAGCTAGCACGTTGATCATCAAGGGAAAAGGACATTTCATTGGCAAGCTCTTGTTCGTGGACTTGGCTAGGATGAGTTTTGATCTCGTACATTACAAGAAATCACCCCATTGTCCCCGGTGCAATCCCCAACAAGTTGCTGCGATGAGAACATCTCCAACAGCTTCAACAGCTTCAGTCATTCAAGAAGAAGAGACCATTTCAGGAATGTCATCCCAAATAGGGCAAGTAACAGAGTTATGTGGAACAAATAATTTTGCAGTGCGTCCTAAAGAGAAGATTTACATCGATGTGATTGCGAGCATGGAAAAATTACGGCGGAAATATCCAAACATTCAGAGACTAGGGAAGTTAGGAATGAAATTACAATTAAATGACGGAAAGGTAGAGATTTTTCTCTTTCATCGTGGAAATGCTACAATTCGAGGTCCTCTTACCATCAAGGAAGCAAGTAATCTTTATCACGAACTAATGAAAGATGTTGTCTACAAAAAACATCATGAACTTCAATCACGGGTTAGTTCATCTTAATCAAAAGAGAATGAAAATGAAAAACGAATGATGGTGTTTTTTGGAATGGATATTAATTTTTCAACCAAGCAATTCACCATCTCAGTCACTCAATTAGCTCGACTATCAGTCTTCATGAAGTGGCATCAACGTCAAGAGAAATCGGCATCGTCCGTCTCCATTCATGCCAAAAAAAACACGTCATCGATGACAAGTGATCATTTCCTCACGGATCTAGCGCGGGCATGGATTGGCACGCATCAACACTCAATAATTAACGAAAAAATTCTTTCAATGATCCCAGATGGAAAGGACGTGAAAAAAGAAGTCACCATTAGAATTCAGCTTGAGATGGAAGATTGGCACATCACGATAAGAGGAAGGATCGATTACCTCGTGAGGACCATCAAGGACCATTGGATGATTATAGAGATAAAAACGACGGTAGGGACGTTCAATATAGATCCCATCCAGCATGACATTCATCGTCAGCAGATCATGTTATATGCTTTTCTCTTGAGCTGGAACAAGAAAATTCCACCTAGTCGAATTACACCTCAATTAGTTTTCGTCGACGTGTCG
>JAJRXH010000072.1 GCA_024276395.1 archaeon | reverse complement strand
GAAAATGATGCACATCTCTCACGATTACACCCATCCTTCAAAGGTGACCTCGTGTCCGACGATTTTCACCTAAGAGTATCAGTCGATGCCTCTCCATTATCAATTGATGGACTACAACTTGATGTAAGAAAAATTTTTCCGTATCACTTTCATTTGTTCCGTCTACTTGCTCATTCATCCATTAGCCCACTACTCGCCGCAATGTTAATAGCTGCAATGAGATTTGGTGCAACGATTACCATCATTGGTCCACCAAACACTGGAAAAACAACAGTTCAAAACAACCTTTTGCAATTTCTCCCATTTTACTGGCGCGTGATTTCCATTGAAGATGTCATTGAAAGTCCACCACAACTTTTTAGTACACACCTGCGACTTAAGATTTCAACAGCAGATGAAAGATTAGGAACGAATGACAAAATTCTAGAAAGCTTGAAATTGTTGCACAAATCACCAGATTATGTGAATCTCGGAGAAATATCAAATGAAAAACACGCGAATGCATGGTTTCGAGTTTTAGCGGCGGGAATCCCGTCAATACAGACTATACATGGGAAAAATATGCAACAACTCATAATCAGGTTACAAGAAATCTATAAAATCCCTCCAATACTGATAAAATCGTCCATTCCACATCTTTTAGTCGAGATGCACTCATTCTGGCATGGAGGAAAGAAAATTAGAAGAATAAGTGCCATCGGTGAAATAAAGAACACAGAATCGTGTGGAACAAATGACCAAGACGATATAAAAGAAAAAACATATAACAACAACCAAAAAGTATTCGTGACCCCATTATGCACGTGGAGTGCTGAAGAAAATAATTGGGTCCAATTGATAAATTTTATCGATTCTGACACCATCCATTACATTGTCAACCAGTTAGGATACCGACGTGAAATGTTACAGCATCTTATCGAAAACATTCGCTCTGTCATTGATAAATACTATAAACAATGGATGAAAAAACAAAAATCAAAAAAATCTTTGCTAAGACGGTCGTTCGGTAGAAGTTACGGCTATCAGAATGACAAACATTCAAGAGTAATGACTGACGAACTAATCAAGAGATGTTATCAAACAATTAATGATCTCTTTCAAATCTGACAGCCTCCCTACCTCAGGGTTGGGCTTTTTGGAGGAGATTTCCGTAATGATTTTCTATCTGAGATGTCATCAACACTCTCACTCTGATTTCATCTTTTGTTTTAATTTTGCAATCTCCTCAGCAAGTTGTTCTGATTCTACAGGCACCTCTGGTAATGCTGCTGTTGTTTCGGCTGCCTTTCCAGCAAGGATTTCATCTATAACTTTGTCTGCTTCTACATCGTCAGCCTCCGTATAACTTACGGACTCGAAACTTTCTTCAACGACACCCATTACATCATCTAACTGGGCCGAACCTTCTTCAATTCCAGCCAAAATCCTTTCAAGTTGCGGCATATTCATGTTACGATTAATATCATGTAATGTCCTTACTACACCTTTCAAATCACTGGAGAGGTCTTGCATGGTTTGAGCTTGTTCCAACTTGAACTTGATTCCGCGGAGTTGGCCAATCATTCTTTGAAGGCCAGTTGCCATCTTACGATTTCTAGCGACATCTCTTGCCATCTGTTTAGCAAGGGAAATATCTCCCCTGTCAACAGCAGTCTTGATGGCTTTCGTCATCTTTTCTTCTTCTCTTAAAAGTTTCTTCCGTTGTCTCTCAAGACGCCTTTCCATCATTCTTAGCCTTGTTATCCAGCGACGGGTATCATGTTTAGATGATCCTCCTTTAAGCCATGATCCAAATTTATCAATGACCATCGTTCACCACGCTCCTTCCATAACTTCTTCGTTTCTTTCTTTCAAATGTAAAAGGGTTTATCACCAAACATCATCAACCATTTCCTTTCTCTTTCACCAATAAACAACCATTTTTTATTACATTGTGTCATTTATTTATTATTTTTTAATTTCTTCTTCTGAGCTATTGCTTTCAGAGTCTTGAGAATCTGTCGGGATTGGTGGTAGCAATTTCGCTACTTTGGCAGTCTTATTGGCAAGAATTTCCTCTAATATTTGATCTGCGACTTCATCGTCCGCTTCCTCAAAGGTCGTAAGATCGAAAGCATCACCCATTGTCTCCATACTTACATCTAACCGCTCCATTTCAATTCCTAATCCATCTAGCAGGACTTCTATCATCGGTACCCTCAATGATCGATTTACTTGATATAATGTTCTTACTAAACTTTTCAAGTCCCCAGAAAGAACTTGCATCGTTTGAGCCTGTTCCAACTTGAATTTGATCCCTCTGATTTGTCCTAACAACTTTTGGAGCATTAGTATCATCCGGCGATTCCTAGCAACATCGCGAGCAAGCTGCCGTGCCATTGAGACATCATTTTTGTTAATGGCTTCTTCGATACTTTTCATTACTTTCTGCTCATCTCTCTTTAATTGTCTTTGCTGTCGTTCAAGTCGTCTTTCAATCCCTCTCAGTTTAGTGATCCATCTTCTAGTTTCACGTTCTGGCTTTTTTTCTGGAAACCACTTTATCAACGAAGTGCACCTGAAAATATTTGATTAAAAATCCCCATAAAAATCTCCAAATAGTGTTATTATTCATCTTGTTAAAAAATGTTTTCTTTTATAGCGTGTTATCCAACCCTTGGAGGGACTAAATTCCATTGAGAAAACAAAAAGACGCTAATACAGCTAATGCTATAATGACGATGATGTTAACGTTCTAAGATGCCTCAGTAAAGAAGAATGACCATACAAATTCCTTCTACTAGGTTTTCATAAATTAGATTTACCGATATGATTGCCAACCCATTACTGCTCTCATATTCAGTCATTATTAGGAAGAGGCCAAATAAACTAGTGAACGCCTCGATGATTTCATCAGAAGATCTAGAGGTTAAACACCTATAAACAGGAATATTTCCCTAATTAATCAATAATAGACCTTTCCGAAACTCTCATTGTTTGAATCATCCAGTTAAATTTATCTTTTTTGGCAGCACACGATATGATCCACTGGAGAGAATGGTTGCTTGTTAATCCACCAGAGAAAACTCCTGGTTTTTTTAGAAACATCAACCATCATCGAAATTGTACGAGGTATTTTCCAGTGAATCAGGATGATTTTTAGGATGCGAATTTCGTAACTCAAAACATGCCATTTTCAGGCTTTCTTTCTCCGTAAGAGCATGATCATCACCACGGACCAGTCTTTTTAACTATGAGGTAAAAGCATCGGCAGCGTATCTGCCATAAGGAAAAAAAAGAAAACGTCAGTTGTTCGAGTCATAGTTCACCAGAAAAATACCTTGACGTATTACCCTTGGTGCCGAGGCGGTGAAGGAAGTATGAGAGCGTGGAGGCGTGGTAGACGGGTACGGGCACTTGCAAGACTTCTTGTAGTTCAGGTCACTGGTTGATCACTTCTCGCGCATCGTTGCGGGTCCCCTTCCAGAACGCGAGGGAGAAAATAAGGAAGAGACGCTGAAAGCGGTGACAAACGGGAGATCTTCCTGTCTTGGATCCGTACGAATCAACAATGGGATACAGCTGTTCCAAGAGTGACGTGATGATGCGGGAGAACTCCTTGACACGTTCAGCACGGTCATCGAGAGTGGATGCCGCGGGATTGTTGCGGTAATGCTGGATGTAATGCGCGATGATGACTCTCACTCACGAGCACGATATTTAAAAGAAGGTTGGTAATGCTCCTATCTAGAGAAGCAGGTATTCACTAAAAAATCGGGCATGTTTTCCACAGAACACGTGTTTTTTACTGATTTTTTTCATCATTGTACCTTTCATTCCTAACCATCACTTTCGTTTGCATAATGATTCTTCTTGTCATTTACCTTTTCGGCCTGCAATTTTACAATCCGACTGCCATCAACATCAACGATGTAAAAAATGATCCCGTGTTCCTTACTAAAGTCTATAGTCGTGTGTGGTTGTGGGAAATCTTTAATCCTTGAAAGAATGAATCCTGCTACTGTAACCGCGTCCTTTGAAGTTAATTCCGTTCCTAATGTTTCGTTGAATAAATCTAGAGACGTTTCTCCGGGAAGCTCATATTTTTCATTTTCTAATTGTATGATTTTTATTGGCTCTTCAACGTCAAACTCGTCCTGAATTTCCCCCACGAGTTCTTCTAAGCAATCTTCGATGGTTACAAGGCCAATCACGGTACCGAATTCGTCAACAACTAGCCCCATCTGACTTTTGTGAGTTTGCATGTCTTTTACTACATCATCGATGGGTTTCCACTCTGGGAAAAATAAGATTTTTCTAAGAATTTTGGCCACGGTAAATTCATTTTTTCTGTTCATATAAGGTATTAGATCCTTGATATGGATGAACCCGACCACACTGTCGTCTAAGTTGTTTTGATAGACTGGAAATCTTGAGTGTCCAGTTTCATTAGCTAGTTCAATTATTTCATCAAAAGTTGATTTTTCTTCGATTGCTGCGATTTTTTTGCGTGGTTGCATTATCTCGACAACTTTTGTTTTGGTAAACTTGAACACGCGTGAGAAGATGCTATCGATTTCGACACCTTGCCTTTTACTTTGCATTAAAATTCTTTCAATGTCTTCGATGCTGTACGGCTTGAGATGGGTAGGAGGTTCTCTAATCCCAAAAATTCTGAGAAGGAAGAATGCAGATGTGTTAAACAACCAAATAAGTGG
>JAJRXH010000071.1 GCA_024276395.1 archaeon | reverse complement strand
GGATTATCAGTAATTGATGACGGAAAGGGCTGACCAATGCTCGGACTTTCCTTCCCCGTAGGATCTCTTGTCATCATTCTTGTAACCATCCAGTCACGTTCAAGGAACTGATTCGTGGGGTGACGTGAATGCGCTAAAGAGTCAGTTCTGACCTGAAATAAAAAAGTCGGGTCCCTTACAGTATTGGATGTGCTGTCGGTCGAAAAAGCATTTTGGTCGTCACTACAGTCCCTCCAATGCTATTTTGAATTTGAAGTCCCCTTGAGGATGACTTGATAAGAAAAGCACGTGTTAAACCAGAAATAATCATGCTAGCTAAAACAATCGGTGTTGGAGTCAAAGACGTTCCTTACTTGATAACGTGCTACAAAAACAGGGCAATGCTAGTGACACGTGACGAGAGAAGCCTTTTAAGAATTCGATCGCTAATATGGGATCGCATTAACGTAAAAATCGTGACGGTGGAAGAAGTCTTGAACTTGTTGAATCAAACATGACACTCTCCGTCCTCAAGGGTGGGGCTTTCTGGCGGAGAACATCTGGTATGACATTTGAAACAAAATGGCAACCATGCTATTTCCCTCAATCCTCATTTGCATCCTCATCAATTTCTTGAAGAATTGAAATCAGTTTCCTTCGAGTACTTTTTGGCATTTTCTCCAAGACTTCTCGGAGCACGCGTGAATCCCTAGCTAACTGTTCCAGCACGACCACTTGTTGCTCTGGAGTCAAGCCACGCAACTGCTCTGGAGTCAAGCCACGCAACTGCTCTGGAGTCAAGCCACGCAACTGCTCTGGAGTCAAGCCACGCAACTGCTCTGGCGTGAAGTAGCGCATGTAACGAGGGGGTAATTCTCTGGCTGCCTCCTTTTCCAAGGATTCAAGATCAAGCAAGCCCTTTCTCTCTAATTCTCTCACGGCAGCTTTCATCTCATCACTTCCATGTACGTAGGCATTCTGAATTATAAAAAGCTTGTTCAAGGCATCAAGATCAGATCTTTGAGCTATTTCGTGGAGCATTTCAACATCATCATGATTTAACAATGCTTGTAGACATCCCAATGGAGTTTCAGGGG
Organism: archaeon; assembly: GCA_024276395.1. Taxonomy (GTDB): domain Archaea; phylum Asgardarchaeota; class Heimdallarchaeia; order Hodarchaeales; family S146-22; genus JAJRXH01. The sequence goes on along the minus strand of JAJRXH010000071.1, from coordinate 1,234 downwards.
GAAATTCCAAGAATCCGTGCGAAGCTCCATCCAAGAGATCAACAAGCTTGAAGTGCAGGCGATCCATGATTCCTTCAATATCAGATGGTGCACGAAAATACAACACGAAGGGTTGCACGGCAATGACATGATCTGGAAGCAGTGATGATCGTCTTGTCACGGCTACAAGAACGTGCGTGCTTAGTGCCCCGTAAACGTGAGCCTGATCCACGGTATCCCAAGAACAAGTCGTTTCGACTTCAATTGCAATGATGATTCCTCTCTGACGTTCATGAAGAGCCATATCAGGCTTAAAGGATCGCAATCGCCCGTGCAATGAGACTCGCACGTGTAATTGCATTAGTGGAAACGTCTCGAGCTCCGTGAGCAAGTGCCAATGTTCTGGATGCTCTAAGCATGAATGAAAATCCACCGGATACCATCGCGGATTCAAAAGTTGGTGCTTCAAGTAATCTTTTTCACGATGAAGGAAATACACCAACACCGCTTCCGATTGACCTAGCCCATCACTCCTACTTTCAAGCACTGACTCCACCAATTAACATGGATTCCATAACGTGAAGAGGCATATCATCCTCTCCAATTTCATTGACAGTAAATGAATTTTAGTTCTAGGAATCCATCCATCCTATCAATCCTTTATATCATGATGATCATTGATAAATGCCAATGAATGGATGCAGAACGCTCCTTCGTGCAAGGACAGCATTTTCTCATCAGAATCCTTGCTTTCAGAGTCAAGAAGACACCCATCGCTGGAAAGAATGGAAAAAGAAATGGCTTGATGAAGGAAAAAGAAGATGACAGCAACCAAGAAAATCCCGCATTTTAAACCCCACAAAGTAAAAAAAGGATGATCCATTCAGCACCTTGATGATAATTCCTTCTTGACATTCATCAACCGTTCAAGGAGATCTTGACCGAGGATGGTGCGAAGTGACGGTCCCGCCGTGATGATCACGTCATCTGATTCGATATCAAGATCACGGTTTGACATGGGAAACAAGGAAATGAACCATCCGACCACGTCCTTATCTCTCAGAATCATTTTTACTTCATTCACCATGCGTGCTAAAGACTCCATCTTTCTAGCTTGAACCTTTGAATTAACAGTGGTGGTGACTTGTATCAGTACGAGACGATGAGAATCTGGAGTGAGCACGAACATGTCAATGGCACGAGCCTGAGGCACGTGATAAAGAGTTCCAGGCACTAGAATAACCTGAGACCAATC
>JAJRXH010000070.1 GCA_024276395.1 archaeon | reverse complement strand
TATGCCAATGCCATTCCTGTCGTGGCTCGTGGATCATATGCTGGAAAATCAAGACTTTTCACGTGTACTGCCAAGTACGAAGCTTTTTCACCTAATTGTTCGCTAACAAACTTCACTCCTTCCGCTAACAAGGTACCAAGCTCCGTTTTTCGATGGGCAATTGAGTGAATCAGTTTTAAAACCACTTGAGGGTTACCAAAACGTAATTCGTCAACTTCTGGATATTTAGAACCATCAAGGATTCGTTTTTGAGCTAATTCCATCGCATAAGCGATGACATTGCCGGTGCTGATGGTATCCAAGCCAAATTTATTGCACAAGTTATTACTTTTGATGATACTGGGAATATCTTTTACTCCTACTTGAGGACCGAAAGCGTAAAAGGTTTCGTATTCTGGGCCTTCAACTTCAGTAACTTCCCCGGTCTTGTCATCTTCAACTTTCGACACGTGTGAGCAAGCAATGGGGCAAGCACTACAGGCCTTGTTACTAATCACGTATTGAGAGCGCCACTTATCCGGTTCAATTTCCCCATAACCGTCGAATTCTGTCTGCCTATAGTAGTAACTAGGTAAAGCCTTCAGAGCCTGGGTTGCCATCATTGCCGCTGGCGTTCCATAATAACGAAATCGTGCGACTTTTTCTTTAGAAATCTTGGTTGCTTCTCTCATCCAGCTGCGGACTTCTTTTTCATCATGTACCAATGGGCGAATCTTCCCTCGTACCACGATTGCTTTCAATTTTTTTGCTCCCATCACGGCACCTGGGCCTCCTCGTGCAGCAGTTCGATCCATATCATTCATTATGCTAGCAAACCTTACCAGGTGCTCGCCAGCTGGACCAATAGTAAGAATTTTGGATCCAGGATAGGCATTCTGCAACCTTCTGGTAGTTTCATAAACATCAAGGCCCCATAATTGTTCAGCTGACATTAGGGATACTTTACCATTATCGATGATCAACATTGCCGGTGTTTCACTTGCACCTTTGATGATGATGCCATCAAATCCAGATTTTTTCAAAAATACTCCCCAGCTGCCACCTGAATGGGAACTCAGAATGGTACCTGTGAGGGGTGACTTTGTTATGATCGAAAAATAGGCGGAAAAAGGAGTGCTTAGTCCGGTATATGGCCCAGTCATGATGAGCAGATGGTTTTGCGGAGATAATGGATTGATCTTTGCTCTATTTAGCTTGTATAGTAGGTAAGATCCCAATCCACGACCACCAAGATAGTCTTCAATTGGAAGATCTTTCGTGTCACGCTCTGATATTTCTCCTACTGACAAATCCATTTCTAAAATCTTATTCACGTAACCAAAAGCATTTTTTCCCATTTATCTCACCTTTCCCTGCTTTTCATTACCACGTGATACAAAACACAATTAAATATCTGATTGCTGCTTTCAGAATGGACACGGTTGAAAGTGGGATAATAACGAGAGATTCGTGACGTGACATATTCTTCCGAGCTAATGGTAATGAATGCTCGGGAATGTGTGGCTTCATTCAAAATGTTCTAGCAATAATTTGTGAATTAGGAGATGTGTTGAATGGTCCCAAAGCACATCATGTTCTTGTCCATTGGCACGGGCATCGGAATCCTTCTTGCTAATATGAACCCTTTTTTTGTTTTTGGTGAAAATATGGGGCTTTTTTTTATCTTGCTGGTAGGGGTGCCATTCACGCTTGTGACCGAAAGATTTTACGGTGAACTTCCTCTTGACAACATTTTTTTGCTTTCCCTTGGTCTAACATGATACATTTCATCATCCTTATCCCATCTTTCTCACTAAAATAACGGTGATACAAATTTGAAAACAAAAAGTAGTTTTGTTTCACTAAATCAGATCATTCATGGGGACGTAGAAGAAACATTAGCCGGATTAAAGCATTCAATGTCAGAAGCCTTTCATCTTACGTTCTTAGATCCTCCATTTAATCAATCAAAAGATTATGGTGTGCATGATGACCGTTTACCAGAGAAAACTTACTGGAGTTGGATGAAATCCCTTTGTTCAAAGATCCACGACCTTACCGCACCTGGCGGTGTTATTTTTTTCATGCAAAGAGAGAAAAACACGGAAATGGTGCTACGCACTCTCCGCGAAACAGGCTGGCACTTTCAAAATCTTATCATTTGGACAAAAATGACCTCAGCTGTGCCACAAAGACACCGCTTTGGGAAACAATACCAAATTTTAGCTTTTGCATCCAAAGGGGAGAAACCAAGGATTTTTAATCGATTACGCGTGGATTTACCACCAGCTCCGCATCACAAGAAGCCACGAGAGGAGGGTGTTTATGTCACGGATGTATGGACTGACATCCGGGAGCTAACATCTGGGTTTTTTGCCGGAGAGGAAGCCTTGAGAACTTCTGACGGAAAACGGATTCATGAACAGCAATCACCGATCCACCTGCTTTTTAGAATAATTCTTGCTACGACCTTACCTGGTGATCTTGTTTTAGATCCTTTCGCAGGAACGGGAACCACTGGAATAGTTGCTAAGCAATTAGAGCGTGTATATTTTCTCATTGAACTTAATTCATCTCACGTGAAAGTCATAAAGCAACGGCTGAACAAAGTGAGACCAGCAGATGACGTGACCAAGTACTTGCATTATTATCGCTTTACTCCTAATCTTCTGGAGATTATTGGAGAATCATTAGTCCCAAAAGTTAGGGAATTACTAAGTAAAAAGAGCTTGGAAGAATACTTGAGGAAACAAGAGTGAAAGAACCTTCTTTACGAGCAAAGATTACAGCACTAGTGATTCATGGTCAACATCCCGTTCAAGCACGCCAAGTCTACTCACTGGAAATTTTGTCCCATCGAATAATGTAGCGGTCTTGTCTTCAAAATATACGGACGCCGTGATTCTTCCAATGCTGTCTGACTTCATAATACCAGAGCCACTACCTCCCGTGCTCACGATGATGTCAGGTAATTCCTTAGCCCTAAACACGTATGGATTCTTATCCACTGTATTGTACGTGTAATGTCCAGCCCAGGCAGTATCAATAGGAATGTTCTGTAAGATGGGAAAGTAGTTTGATAAAATTGGATAGATGCTGAACTCATAAAAGTTCGATTCTGGCTGCGGGTTGTCCAATTTTCTTGGATCTTGCGTGAGTTCGCGACCTAAATTGTCTGAGCATCCAACCCAAATGCTATTATCAAGGACGTTAGGGCGGAAATACACGCTAGATTTTGGTAATATCGTGAAAGGTAGGGTTTTACCACCAAAATGAGGATTAT
>JAJRXH010000069.1 GCA_024276395.1 archaeon | reverse complement strand
GTCATCCGTGAGGCCATGGTTTCTCCACGAAAGTCGAGGATAAAACACGAGGTCTCGTGGGATTACCCTGGTCACGGGTGCTTTTCTTCTTTTTTCTCTTCAGTTTTTCTGATCTGCCCGATGTTTCTGTCACGCGTGGGTTCAAGGTCGTGTCATCACGTTAATCGCTTCGTGAGGACCTCTCTCCGTGATGCGAGGATAAAACACGAGGTCTCGTGGGATTACCCCTGGTCACGGGGGTTTTCCTTTTTTCTGATATTAATTAAACTATAACGGAGTAACGGAGGAAGAAGATAATATCGTCCTTGCATCCTTTGCCTCGCACTCGCGGGCCTCGGCATCGTGAACGGTGGCCCGCCGTGGTGAACGCCTGGAAGATGATTCAGACCGCCCCACGGTGGGTGACGCGACAGCTGAAACAGATGGCATGACGCGTGTCAGGGCCGATCTTTCGTGCGGGTCTGGCGGTGGTCGTCCACCAGCTGTTCCTCGAGATTACATTCCGTTACACCACGGGATAACTGAATAACTTTCGTCATTATTGTTATTGTTGTCGTCATTATTGAGATTAAAGATCAATCTTGCGCTGCGTGGTGATTCAATGATTGAAGGTTCAAAAAATTCTTAATGGAAAAAATTAAGTGGGCAATGTAAAAAATGGTGATGGGACATCTAATAATTAAGCCTGTTGAATGGGTTTTAGGTGTTCGGGACGCACGACTAGGAGCTTGTATCGTTCCTTATCTCGTACCTTTACTTCATAAGAACGGCCACGCTTGCCGACCACGATTCCAACCTTGCCATGGAATCGGCGATGTGGCATTCCCTTGTGTACGGATGGGTTTACCACGATGGCAACTCGCTCTTGGAGTTGATATTCTCTCAGCAATACTGATATTCCTGGAAAACCTCTTTCATGGGGCTTTTTTCGGAATATCTTTCTCGTGCGTGAGCGGAATCCCTTAGATCGTTTAACCATGGTCATAACTCTCCATTATATTTTGTGAAACGGTAACCTCTTGGCTTTTAAAAAAATGGTGTTGATGCAGCAGTTCTCAAGTATCTGGATGATCATTTCTTCCATGGGGAAGTATCACCAGTCATCACGTGAATTTCGGAAATTCGATTTCATTGTTGGTTACTGATGAAAGTGGAGGCAATGTCTAACCTTCTCATGAGAAGATCGTGGCAGGCATCACTTACATCTACCGGTCAATAATGTTATAAAATTGGTAATGGGACATTGTCTTGAAAAGAATGAGGAACCTTGGTGTGGTATTCCCAGACGGTCAGTGAGAGTTAAGGAGATGGAGAGATGTATTCTTTATCTTTAAAAGAAAGAAAGATAAACAAGAAGGGCGAGTGGTCTAGCCTGGTATGACGCCTGGTTCGGGACCAGGTGGCCGGGGGTTCAAATCCCTCCTCGCCCACCAATAGTTACTTGAACTGAGGGATTTGGATTTGAGTTAACGATTGAGTTTTTTTCACGTGGTAATTACGATGTCGGATGCAGTCTCTTTTTCTTTTGTAAGTCAGTCTTCAAGAGAAGCAGAGAGATCACGGCGTGTCTTGTTCGTGGGACGGTTCAATCCCTTGCACAAGGGTCACGTGGAAATAATGAAACACATCTTGGCTGCTCATCCAGGCTGGGATCTGATCGTGGCCATCGGCTCGGCACAGTTTTCTCACACGTTGCGTGATCCGTTCACTGCAGGGGAAAGGTTACAGATGCTTCATGAAACAATCATTGATGAGAATTTACCTCGTGATCGCATTTACTTGGTGACCATTCCCGACATTGAGAGGAATAGTTTATGGGTTAGTCACGTGGAGACGTATTGCCCACGATTTTCAGTGGTTTATAGTAACAATCCCTTGGTTTATCAGTTGTTTATCGAAAGGGGATATGAAGTAAAGCCATTAAAATTCGTGAGACGAAAGGAATATCAAGGAACGGAAATTCGACGAAGAATGATTGAAACAGAGCCTTGGGAACATTTGGTTCCTCCCAGCGTGGTTCGAGTGATAAAAGAGATTAAAGGAGTTGAACGGTTACAAACGCTGAATCGTTCAGATACGCCTTGAAGAAACAAGATTACTTCATTTTAATCAAGATATTGGGTGAAATTTCGAGATTAATTGTTCTTTTTGGCATTCCTTTTCGATGGTAGCATGTGGTGCTCGTACTGGAAGGTTGCATGGTAGAATTACTAGAAGAAGAGAGATGCCAAGAAAGAATGGAATGATGAAGCCTTTTTTCATGAATTCAGAGTCGATAAGTAGAAAGTTAGGGAAAGACGGAGGTTGAAGAGGTGGAGATAGGAGTCAATCCTGAAAGAGTTGAAGAAAATCAACGCGTGGATGAAAAAAGCTATACTCAACCCTCATTAACGAGTTCTTCGGCATCAAAGCCGTCAGCACAATTTGTCTCGTTAGAAAATCCTTTTCACAAGTGGAATCCTATCATGGGATCAAGGCAGATTCTTAAAATGGCGCATGATCGTGCAATTCATTCAACGCCATCTGGCATAATACCTACCATATCACCGATTCTTCGGGCAAAACGGAAAGAAACGCGCCGAATTGAAGTATATTGGAAGACTGTCGTGAAATATTTGGAGCGTGTAGTTAAGGAGTTCCCTAATCTTGATGATGATGCCTTACATCCATTTTATCGTGAAAATGTTCGGATAATGATGGGCGTGGATGAAGTTCGACAGCTTTTGGGTTCCATTTCTGGTTCCATTCGCGTGATCACGAACATCAAGCGTGATACCATCCGACAGATATGGCGGGCC
>JAJRXH010000068.1 GCA_024276395.1 archaeon | reverse complement strand
CCAGAAAGTTTTCCCGGCATTCGATCAATGAATTTTTCCATTCGGACGAGACGGAGAGCCTCTTCGACTCGTTTCTTTCTTTCTTCTTTTGGTACTTTTTTGAGGGCAAGTCCATATTCGACATTTTTTCGAACGGACATGTGGGGGAACAAAGCATAATTTTGGAAGACTAAAGCCGTGTTACGTTCTTGAGTGGGGGTGAAGGTGACATTCTTGTCATCAAACCAAATTTCTCCCTCAGTAGGAAAGATTAGGCCAGCAATCATTCGTAGAATGGTTGTTTTACCACAACCAGAAGGCCCAAGTAACGTGATGATTTCACCATCTTTCACGTGTAAGTTGATGTTTTCGACTGCCGTGAAATCTCCAAACATTTTCTTGATGTTTTTAAGTTGAATTTCGACCATTGGTGTTCTCCTTTCTCTACTCTTTTGCCAGATTTGGTTAGAATTCGCTTCTTGTTTTCTTTTTTCATGGGAAAGGAAAAAGAAGATGCTCAAATTCCAGTCATCGCATCTGCTCTGTTCTTGAGGATTTTTTCGGAGATCACGATGATGATGACTTGTAGAGACATTAAAATGAATCCTAAGGCGCAAGCCAGTTCAAGTCCACCAGCAATATCTCTGATTCTGTCTGCGATCATCGTGGGGATGGTTGCATGGTCTCCCCCACCTCTTCCAATCAAGGTGATGGATGTGCTTACTTCGGCAGTGCTATAGACAAATGAGATAAAAGATCCTGCAATGACATTGAGAGCGATCAAGGGGATGGTGATCTTGAGGAGTGTAACCACCTTACTAGCACCGAGGTTCCATGAAACTTCTTCTAGGGTGACATCTGTTTGCTGTAATCCTGCATAGGCAGCGCGGACAGTAAATGGGAATCTTCGGACAGCAAAACTAAAAACGAGGATGTTCAAGGGATTATAGATGGGGTTGAATATTTTCGGCATCCCTGCAAACAAGAAGAAATACCCCACTCCCAAGACGAGGCCAGGGACGGCAATGGGCATCGTGACAAGTGCATCAATGATGGATTTTCCGGGAAACTTCTTGCGTTCTAAAACGTAAGCAGCAAAAACACCGAGAATGATGATGATAATGACCGCTAATGTTGAGATTACCAGGGTATTTTGCACAGCTTTTGCTAAATCACTGTCAGCGAAGACGGCTCTAGGGTCATTAATGAAATTGTCTAGACTGAAGCGACGAGGGAGAGGGTCATTAATGTCCCAATCCTCTTGACGAGTGAATGCCAGCAAAATCACTCCGATGTGTGGTGTAAGGGCGATGAAGATGAATGGAATGAAAAAGAGGTAGAATAGAATCACGTTTCTGGTTCTCATTGGACTGATTCGTGGATTTAGGATTCCACCCTTGGAGAGCATTGCGTATCGTCTCAAGCTCACGTACTTTCGGATGATGGTAAATCCTATCATGGCTACCATCAAGAGAATGATTGACATTGCCAGGGCTTTTCCAGAAATATCTCCAGTAATCTGCACGATGCTAGTAAAAATTTTCATTGTGAGCAAGCTGCTCACTTGGTTAGGGGGATTACCTGGTAATGTATCCGTAAAAACGATGGGAGTACCCACATCTTCTATTGACAAGATGAAAGTAAGGATGGCGCCAGCAGCAATGCCAGGCATGGCAAGAGGTAAAGTTACGGTCCGAAATAGTTGTAATTGCCTGGCACCAAGGTTTTCAGCTTGTTCTTCTAGTGTGGGATCGATGTTCACGAGAGCAGCTGACACGTTTAGGTAAACTAAGGTATAAAAGTGTAATGATTGGGTGATGATAACGGCCAATAAGCCTTCGATAACGAAGGGGCTAGTAAATAGAGGAATGAGCGTGACATTTCCGATATTAGGATTAAATAAAATATTAAAGACGCTAAATCTTTGAAATAGGATTTTTTGTATTCCGATTCCAGATACGAAAGGAGGAATGATCAAGGGAATTAGCACGAGAACTCGTACCATTCTTTTTCCAGGGAATTCATGTCGTGCGATCGTATAAGCGAGGATGACTCCTAGTAACGTGGACAAAGCTGTTGTTCCCACGGCAACAAACAAGGTATTCATCACCGTGTTCCAATGAAATGAGCCAATGTGAATGGCTCCTTGGAAATCTCGGTAAACTAGGTTATTTCTTATCTTGCTTGGGTCAAGCGAGAAGAAGTCGGAATCCTTGAATAATTGTTCGAAGTAAAGAAGAGAAAAATTGCCGTTGATGATGAAAGCCGACACTAAAATGTTTAGCAGTGGAAGGACGAGAAACGTTCCGAAAAAGAGCAATACTACCGTCACGAAAAACAAGCTAAGATTGTCCATTTCCTGTCTGAATTCTCGCGCTTGTGCTATCAAGTAGCGGGTTAATTTTTGTTGTCCGGTCAGTGTTTTTGCCATTAACATCACTTGAACTTGTTTTCTATCTCTAATTCTTGTCTGAAAGGTATCGATTCTTGCTGTTTTTAGTCATATCACCTTCAAGAAAAAAAATGAAAAAGAATTTAAAAGATCAATGTTGATTTTATTGGAAAAACAAGCATTATCTGCCTTTTGTTGTTTTTCTTCGCCTCTTAATGAAGGGAAGAAGGCTGCTAAGACCTAAAAGAAGGACAATTGCCTCGAATCCAGGGATGAGACCTTTTGTTGTTCCCGTGCCATCTGGTCCTCCCACACCTTCAACGGGTGGGCCATCATAAGGTCCTAAGGTGAAGTTTTCCCATGGATTCTTTAGTCCAGAGATTTCATTGTCGGTGATACCGAAATCCGTGCTGCTAGTGATGCTATCAAGCTGTGATTTGAGGGTAGCATATTTGTGTTTTGCAGCTTCTTTCCATTCTGATTGCTTGGTGGTTCGGAAAGCTTCATCAGAACCCATTTGTTCATTGATTTGTTGTGCATATTTCTCCGTGAATGCTGGACTACCCACGGGCTTGCCTAGTGCTAAGGCAAGCTTGAATAGCTGCTTGTTGGTTAATTTATTGGAATCATGGGCATTTCTCGCACTTTTCATCAAATCACGGAGTTCATTATGTGCCTCGTGAAGGGTAGCCTCCCAATAATATATCATTGAGTTGAGATACGATAATGATAGGGTTTCATTAAACTCAATGCCTTGATTGTTTAGGGTATTTTGATAGATTTCTTTTAGATCATCCACGTGAGAATATTCATCCGTGTTGGGCGCCTTGTCAAAAGCATCTGACCGTATTGGCATTCTTTTGATGTTATTATGGAGAAGAACCGCTTGTCCTTCGGCAGAAATCACGAAGTTTATGAATTTCCTAGCAATATCTAATTTTTGTGGGTCACCGGAGTTTTTCGTAAAGGCAATGGGATCGGCATTGACGATGGACTGGTTATTAGGTAGAATGTAAATGTTATTAGGATGTTCTAGCTGAGCATCAAAACCATAAAAATCGATGGTATTGGCAATTCCAACATTACATTCTTCCACGGCACGTTTTGCGCCGGTGGATCCTTCCGTGATGAGGGCGTTACCAGCAATCATCGAGAGAATGCCCCATCCCAGTTCCCAACCAAAGGCTTGGAGAATGATTTCATAAATTCTGGTGTTTGATGTGGATCCAGCTGATGAACCAATGGCAATGACGGGGTTATCAAAATAGTATCCTGGGTGAGCGAGGTATTGCCATCCTCTTGGTATTTGAAGGTCTAATTGCTTGAGTACGGCTGTGCACACGGTATAACCGAAAGATGCAATTGCTGATCCGACCCAGTAAATCTTATCGCTGTTCGTTGCCGTGCCGTTGCGAATCATTGATGATCCGGCAATGGTGTCGTTTTTCCATTCGTTTTCTCTCAGATATTTTATCTCTGAAAGGATGGAAGAATCTGTTATTGGCTCTAAATATCCGTCCTTGAGCAGGTCATCGAATAGAGTTGGTCCACCACCCCATGCTAGGTAGGTATTTCCTTGGTCGATCACGGATTTCCACACTGAAATATCTAGTGTTTGAAATACTAGGTCAAAGTCAACACCTTGGGGGGCATAATTACTTGTCTTGAATGCACTTTCCACCGTGCGGTAGAGACTTGAACTGTGACGGGTGAGGATGTAAACCTTGATGGTAGTGTCTTCTGGACTAGCTGCGACGGGTCCCATGTAACCGCTGGCAGATATTAAAAAAACAGATAGGATCACGATAGCTAGAAATTCTTGCAATCTTTTATTCACGATAATCCACTCCACAATCTCTCCGCCATTCGAGTGACAGTCGAGAGAAGGGTTTTAAGAAAGTATTGTTGAAGAACTTGCGTGTAATGTCATTGAATTGCATAAAAAAGAGAAGAAACGATAAGAAAAGATAGGTGTTTCCTCAAATGGTTGGTTGAAGCACTTATTTTCTCTTTCTAATGACATTTATCGTGGGGATGATGGCGGCAAGACCGATAATGGTAATGATGAACTCGAAACCGGGAACGATACCACCGCCTTCTTCCTCGGGAGTGGTGGCTTCGACCTTGAAGCTCAGCCATTCCATGGTGTTCTTGACGAGGTCCAAGTTCACGCTGGGATTTCCATATTCATCGGTAGTGTTTAGCATGTTCCTGTACAGGGTCATGATGGCCTCTCCGGAGACGACAAGTCTTGATTCGCCGTTAGTGACTTGTTTTTCTTGAGCGGTCATCATCACGAAAGAACCTTCTTCGTCTTGATCGTGAACTTGGTATTCAAGTCCTTCTAGTGAGTGTCGGTTGATCCAAGATTTGTAGGTAGCATTATTGGTGGCAGCAATGATCCAATGAACTTTGTATTCATTGAAGAACGCATCATTGTTTTCCAATTTTACAAGGGTGCCATTGGAAAGCCTACCAATCAGAGGTGCTGGACCATGGAAAAATCCAGTTGCTGAAAGATCGACGTTGTCCTTGTAGAAATTCTCGGCCACGTAGTCATCCTCTGTATTGAATGTTCCAGGTCTTACTCGGTATTCAGCGCCTGCATTCAGTTCTGATTCAACGGAGGCTTGTTCTACAAGAACGTTACTTTCTAGGGCAATGAGAAGATCATTTAGTCCAGCGGCAACTGTACCATTGGTATCTCCAAAGTCTGAGTCTCCAGTTACCCATACGGCTTTTTCACCTTGATTGAACCAATTTTTGAGAGCTTGTAATTCATCAGCGGTAAATTGTGGTAGGTCAATGCTGTAACGTGGAGCGAAGGTAATGAGGATATCCACGTTTGCAAGTGATGATGAATTGAATTCAGTGATGTTCACCACAGTATAGCCCCAAGCCTCGAATTGCTCGTAAACACCTCTTGAGACATCAGATTCACGGGCATGATATCCGTGATGTCCCAGGTCGAAAGCGACCACTATGCTTTCTTCACCTTCATGTGCCGGAGCAGCGTTTGTAGTCGTTACTGCGAATCCAGTTGCGACTAACAATGTTAACATCAAGAGTGATGTTAACACCATTTTATAATTTCTTTTAACCATTTTTTTCCCTTCCAAAATAGTCATTTTTTGGATTTAAACCAAAGTGTTCTCTCAAGACTTAAGGGATTTTCCCCTATATCCCCATGGAACGATATTGCAGAATCGTTTATGTATTTTATGGCGGCTTGGTGTTAGGGGGTTCGTTGCTCGCATTGGAAAATCGTTAAAAACCAATTATGCCTTAAATCTTATTAAGATCAGTATCACTGACGTATTTTTATGAAATATTCATGTTTTAACAAGAAAAATAACTACATTCCAGTTTCGCTTTCTGAAGATCTGGTGTCTTCGTGATCTTTAATTCTTGAAAAGAGAACTTAACACGATTGAATAACAAGTTATTGTCAAGATCTAGGTGTTAAATGACAGCTTGACTGGCAAGAAGAGAAAATTAGCTTCATGATGTGATTTTCATTCTATTCCTATTCACTATTTTATGTTTTAGAAAAACCACCCGTGACCAGGGGTAATCCCACGAGACCTCGTGTTTTATCCTCGCATCACGGGGAGAGGTCCTCACGAAGCGATTAACGTGATGACACGACCTTGAACCCACGCGT
>JAJRXH010000067.1 GCA_024276395.1 archaeon | reverse complement strand
GCAGAATGGCGGATTGGTAAGGCCATGATTAAATTGGAACAAGGAGATATCACAGAAATGAAAGTTGATGCGATTGTTAATGCAGCTAATGAATACTTGAAGCACGGTGGAGGTGTAGCTGCAGCTATCGTGAGGAAAGGCGGTGTCGTCATTCAAGAAGAATCCGACAAGTGGATCCAATCCCATGGCGTGGTATCAACAGGAGCAGTAGCAGTAACCACGGCTGGAAATCTTCCAGTTAAGTATGTCATCCATGCAGTAGGTCCCGTGTGGAGAGGCGGTCAATCTGGTGAAGAAGAACTGCTGAGAAACGCTATATTAAATTCATTGAAAAAAGCTGATGAACTTCAACTTGAGAGCATAGCCTTTCCCGCAATCTCAACTGGTATATTTGGATATCCAGTATCAGAGGCTGCGCGTGTTCTTCTCATAGCAGCACGAGATTATCTACTGCGATCATCAGAATCTACTGTCAAAATGGTATATTTTGTTCTTTATGACAAAAAGACTTTCGAGACGTTTTCCCACATTCTTGAGCAGCTCAAGTCATCTTAATCTTAATAGTGATATTATTATCGAATCTTTCTCTCCAAAATCTTTTATATTTTTAGAAGAAATTGTGTCCATGAATGGATATGAGTTGGGAATTAGAATTCATTGATGCCGTGTTAGATTACATCCGACTAGGAAAGATAGAGAAAGCCAAGTCCTCATTGGAGCAGCTCGTGATAGTAAATCGTTACTATCCTAGTAGCGTGTTAGGAGCAATCACGTACTTGGTAAAAGGTCTCATTGTCGTCTCAATGGGGGATAACGAAAGAGGATTGAGATATGCTAGACACGTGCTTGATGAGTTGTCATCTCTATCTTTATCAGAAGTTAAAATGGGATTATTGATTAAAGTTAAAAACTTGGAGGCTCTTTGTCTCTTTAATATGGGGAGACGCGATGAGGCTTTGGTTAAGTACGAAGAAAACCTAGCCATCTTGCAGAAGAATCATGAACAAAAGGAAGATTTAGGCATTTGCTTGAATAATATTGGGTATTATTACCTAATGAAAGGTCGATATCTAGAGGCTCAACGATACTTTGAGCAAGCTCTGAATGTTCTCCAAGAGATCGAATTGGTAAAAAAAAGATGGGAAGTGCTTGCTTGGAGATTTCGTGAAAACATTGCGTTATCTCTCATTCGTCAAGGTAAATTCACTCAAGCATCTTCTCTTTTGTCGGATTTATTGGATGAGGCAAGAATAAAAGATGATTTACTAGGTCAGATGGAGGCGCTTCATGACCTAGGGATCATCAAGCGGGAGCAGGGGAAACTTGAGGAATCATTGGAATACCTTACTCAATCTCTGATCATATCACGACAAATTCATAACCGACGAAGAGAAGCCATGATTCTAGGTGATTTAGGCGAATTGCACTTGAAGGAAGGACGTGTTGATGAAGCTCATCAGTACTTGTTGCAGTCCATTGAATTGGCACGGGACATCCATAACGAAGAAGAAGTGGTTAAGAGACTATGTCAGCTGAGTGAGGTTGAAGAGATTCTTGGAAGAAACATTCGTTCACTAGAACGATTAAATCAAGCCAGTCGAATGGCTCGGTCTCATTCATCTGAAGAAGAACTGGAATATGTGAAGATGACCATTGCCATGAGTTTCTTTAGAAAAGGATTGCTGGAAATCGCGTCAATTTTGTTTTCAGATGTGTATAATGATTCATTAAGTATGGGAAATGGTGAATTTATTACCAATTGTCGTCTGTATTTATCAGCAATTCAAATATCTCGTTATCTTGATGACAAGAATGTTAATTATCTTGATAAGGCGAGAGATCACCTAGAATCTCTTATTGGTTATTCCTCTCGGCAAAATTTAGTTACCTATTTTCTCATTGGCAAGATCTTGTTGTCCATTCTTCAGATGTTTACATTAAATACGATGAGTGCTGAGAAAGAACTCGCAGAAGCGCGAGATGTTGCCATTGATGTTGGGAATGAGAAAGCTTTGAGGACAATACTGAATTTGGAATCTATTTTGACTTACATTGCAGAATCTAAAGAACGAGGGGCATCTGGAGCGTTTGGTGATGAAAATGATTTGTTAGAAACTTATTTAACTCAAGGTTCTTTGACTTTTCTAAGAGAGTTTGCCATTTGGACCACAATCTTGGTATCGCCGCCATCTTCGGCTGCGTCAGTTGGAGATGCCTTTGTAACCCAGGAAAAACTTGGACCTGAATTGTTTTATGCCTCTTCAGTGACATTACAGATTTGTGATGAAAATGATTTGATTCGAAGTACCTATGCACTTACTGCGGTTTTTGGTCAAGGCAGCAGTTATTTTGAAGGGCTTTTTGGTCCTATTCCCATATCAAAATCGATAGTTGCCATGGTATATACTAAAATACTTCCTGATTCTCAGAGTCCAGATGAACGATTTAATGGTCGTAATTATGGCATTTATCTTTTGCTGCTTCCTTTTGAATATCGCATCCCAACGCAAATAAGGGAGTGCCTGAAAAAATTGCTGGACAATTGGTTTGGTGCAGTTAGTGACGTTCGACTGCTTACTAGTGAATGGTTTCAGGAATTACGGGAAGAAATCTTGAAAAATTGTTTTTTTGTGAAATAGTTCATCAATGAAGAAGAAAGCTGGATTGGAAAAAGAAAAAAATGGACTTGTGTGGTTTCTGGCACATCTAAAGCCCAGAAAATCTTTCCATGGATGGAAAGGGCAGATGTTTTAGTGTTTGTCGTTTTTTCTTTCATGTTTTATTGGTTACTTTATGATAAATCCAAGAAAGTCTCCAGAGGACATAATCGACATAGTCTGCAAAGGTATCAATTACTGGAACTCCCATCTGTTCGATGAGCCATGCAAAGAAAAGGGTGCCGAAGAAACCAATGATTTTTGATGTGACGTCATGTCCCCAGTAAAAAGCCTCCTGGGGAGCTAAGCCAAAGTATAAATGAAGGATGTAAGTGAGTAACAAGTGAAAGGCAATTCTTAACGTGTTGCCTATGAATAAAGTCATGAAGAAGATGATGCTAGCGATGACCTTTCTTGTCCACTTGGCATGACTAATTGCAATTAGTCCAAGCATCAGAGCACCAGCCTGCATTCCAGTGCAGGCTTTCACGATCCAATATTTCGTGTTGGTCGTGGGGATGAATATTCCAGGGGTCTCATCCACCGCTTCATAAAAGATGCCTTCCCCTCTTAAGAAATCTTCAATCGTCCCAGGAGCATTGTGATTCTCTATTCCCACGAATGATAGAAGCATTCGGGCGATGTCTCGAGTCGGTTTTTCTAACCAGACATAATCAGTAACGATGTAAATGCCTAATGCAATTGAACTGAAAATTATGAAGGTTACAATCATGTACGGGTCATTATATGGTGGTTGGGCCTTGGATTGCGTTTTATATTCGTGGACTTCTTTTGTTAGTTCTGCTGTTGGAAGAGCTGTTGTTGTAGCCATCTATTCACACCTTGTTATCTTGGATCTTCTCAAATTGCTCTAGGGGGCATTTTTTAAGAAATCTGGTCTGTGATGATACTGTAAGCCATCGTTTAAAAGAATTGCTACAAAGAGCTTTAGTAGAAATGATGCCTGAAGTTTTTTTGCCAAATGCTGTAGACTGAATGTCATTGATGGAATCTTTTCGCATGATAGGAGTGATCGCAAATGTTAGTAACTATATTAGGAATTAGGGGTACAGTACCCAGTGAAAGTAGTGGGACCGTAGGAATTTTGGTAAATGGGTGCGTGTTATTCGACATCCCTCCAGAGTTCATTCAGTCAATGCTAAAGGCACGAAGAAGATGGAACAAGTTAAGGGAGGAAGGCCTTCTACCAGCAGCATTTCTTGGCTATCCACCACCTAACCTAGCAAGGATAGAACACGTGTTCATTTCTCATTTCCATTGGGACCATTGGGGTGGACTTGCTCATTACTTGCGATGGCTGAGGTTGTTTCATCATGAGCTGCGACAAGATCGTCCACTTCACATCTACATCCCTAAAGGATCCATGATGCCTTTCAAGCAGAACGTCATTCGGGCATGGCCCGTTAAAGATGAGAATGAATTTTTAGCTCTTTCTGATGCGGATTTTTTTTCCCGTTTTCTTTCTATTGAGCTTCATCAATCTATTGCAGAAATTGTTAGGATACATGTAGTTGAACCAGAACAATCTTTTTTTATCGAGAACGGAAAGTATCGAATTAGCTGCGCAGAAACTGGTCATCTTCCTCAAGGAAGCGTGGCTTATCGGTTCGAGATGTGGAAAGAAAAACTTGAATTGGAAAGGTTGAAGGAGCTCGGAATTACGCCCGGTCCGATGATAGGTCGAATAAAAAAATCCAAGAATGGTATGCTGATCAACGGAAAAATAATTACCAAAGAAGACATTTTCACGAGAGAAGTAACGTCAATTCTTTGTTATTCTGGAGATTCTCCTGTTGATGAAAAACTGGCTAATTTTTATGCTGGAGCGGATTTATTGATTCATGATTGCTCCTATCTTCATCCTCGAGATGTTTATTATCTAGATCGGCATGCAGATTTGGAAACATTGGTCCGTTTTTCTTGTCAAATTAAAGGGTTAAGGACTCTAGTTCCCATTCATTTTTCACATCGATATAAAGATGAAGAAATAAAGAAGGCCATGGTAAGCTATATCCCTACATCAGAGGTACAAATACTTGTACCTAAGGCTTTCTCTTTCATCTTGATCAAAAAAGAAATCATTAGCGTGCTTTAGCAAGAGAAAGGGATTAAAAACCCGATTTCCTTTTACTTGTTCTTGCGTCTTCTCATTTGACGTCGAAGTCTTCTCATTCGTTTTTTCTTCCATTTTGCCCTCATTAAGTATACCTCCATGTTCTTCAATCTTTATCTAATTCTTTTAGGGCAGCATCAATCATTTGTACGAATTTAGGTTCAGGCATTGCTCCGACAGCTCTCTTGAGGAGTTTGCCTTTGTAAAAGATCATAAACGTTGGTATGCCTCGAATGCCGTTCATTGCAGCTATTTGGGGATAGTTGTCTGTATTTAATTTTACAAAGAGCATTTTTCCTTTATATCTTTCTGACTCGCTTAATTTTTTGATAATAGGAGCAACTGCACGACATGGTCCACACCAAGGTGCCCAGAAATCAATGAATACTGGAAAGGGACTATTATTGATCAAGTCGAGAAATTCCTGATCATTAATATCTTTAATTTCATTACCATATTCTCTCAGGTATTTCGCTCTAGCTTGTAATTCCATCACCTTTTTTTGCTTGATTAATTCTAGATCGTCTGTCGTCATCGTCTTTTCACCTTCATCGTGTTAGATGGGGGAGGTTTGTACCTCCCCATGAAAACAGTTGACTTGGTTTCTTAAGAGGTTTTTCTTGGGCAATCATGCGGCTATTATTTCCTGGTTATAAGATTTCTTTAAGTAAGGATGGGACATCCCAAGGAGTATCAGCGATACTTGCTCCGACTTCTCTTAGTGCCTTTATTTTTCCTTGTGCGGTTCCTACATTTCCACTGATGATGGCTCCAGCGTGTCCCATTCTTTTACCTTCAGGAGCACTCTTTCCAGCGATGTAGGCCACAATTGGCTTGTCAACGCCATTACTCTTTATGAAGTCAGCAGCTTTTTCTTCTTCGTCACCACCAATTTCTCCAATCAGTACGATTGCTTTCGTGTTGTCGTCGTTGACGTAGTATTCGAGAGCTTCAACGAAAGTAGTTCCACGAACAGGATCGCCACCGATTCCAATGTATGCAGAAACACCAATTCCAGCTTTATCAATCGCTTTCGTGATTTCGTATGATAGTGTACCACTTTTCGTGATGACGGCGACGTTGCCAAAGCGTGCTAGATCACTGGGCATTATTCCCAACTTGATGTTCTCTGGAACGAGCATTCCTGGTCCATTAGGTCCAATGATGTGTAAGTTTCTCTTATGGGCAATTTCAACAAGTTTTAGGGTATCATGGACGGGAATTCCTTCCGTGATGATGCAGGTCATGTTAATGCCAGCATCCAAGCTTTCTTTCACGGCAGAATAACAGAATCTTGCTGGAACAAATACGATGCTAGTATCAGCTTCGTGTTCTTTCACGGCATCTGCTACCGTGTTGTATACGGGAATGCCGTGTACTTCTTGTCCAGCCTTTCCTGGAGTGACACCGGCAACTATTTTTGTTCCATACTCTAGCATGAGTTTTGTATGGAAACTGCCTTGGTTGCCAGTTATGCCTTGAACTATCACGCGTGAATCCTTATTAATGTACATCTTTTTACCTCCGTCTCTTATCTTGTTACTCTCTTTCATCACGCAAATCTAGTTTTTTACGATGTTTTTTAGTTGTTCTACGGCGTCCATCATATCCCGGTAGGCTTTTATGCCCGCATCGTTTAGTATTTGGACTCCTTCGCTCTCCTTAGTTCCGGTAAGACGGATGACCATTGGTGGGGGGTTTTCAAATTCCTTGAGTGCATGTAGAATTCCCTCTGCGACGACATCACACCGAGTTATTCCGCCGTAAATGTTGATGAGAACCGCCTTTGGTTTCATTCGGAATAGCAATTTTAATGCTTCATAAACTCGCTTTGCACTTGCACCGCCGCCTACATCAAGGAAGTTGGCGGGCTTTAGTCCATGTTCGGAAAGAACATCAAGAAGAGCCATGGTGAGACCTGCTCCATTGGCCAAGATCCCAATTTCACCATCTAGTTGTACGAATGAAAATCCTTCTCTCTCGGCTATTTTTTCGAGTTCTGACAGTTTTTGCTCGCGTAATTTTCGTGTTAATTCTTGACGGAAAGCTGCGTTATCATCTAAGATCATTTTTCCATCTACTGCAATGAGTCCAGATGGAGTTCTGACGAGTGGATTAATTTCAACTAGTTGTGCCTCTTTTTCTACCGTGATTTTCCATAGCTTTAGGAATAAATCGACAGCTTGATTAGCTAGTTCCCCTTCGAATTTCAAGAATTGAGCTACTTTCATTGCTTTTTCCTTGTCTAGTCCTTTGGTTAAGGCAATTGGCTCCTTGATGATGGCTTCTGGTTTCGTGACAGCAACCTCTTCGATGTCAATCCCTCCCTCGGCACTTGCCATTAGCAAGAATCGCCTTCCAGAGGAATCTAATGCGATGCTGCAGTAATATTCGTGCTCAATCTGGGCAAGTTCTTCGATTAGAATTGCCTCGACTTTAAATCCGCCAACCTCACGACTAAAGAATTCCTTGCATAGCCGTATTGCTTCATCTTCTGTCTTGGCTATTTCGATGAGACCTGCTTTTTTTCGACTTCCAATGGCAATCTGTGACTTTACTATTGCTGGAAAAGAAAATTGCTGGACTTTTTCCTCTATATTGTCCTCTGGTTTGATGAGGACTCTGTTGGCAAGAGGAATGTTGTATTCTTCGAATACTTGCTTGCTTTCATATTCCAATAATCTCATGAGCGAACCTCCATGCAGTGCTGCATGACTTTGGCTTCAAGTTACGCCTTTCGTGTTACCTTTTTTAGGTATCCGTTTTTTGATGCAATCCATGACTTCACAGAGCTTTACTTAAATCGTGGTCGTTCATTTGGATGAAATTCTTTTTTCTTCTCTGGTTTCATGCTTTCATCTAGTCGATTGTCATTATTTTTCTATTTTTATTTAACATCGATTATTTAAGTTTAGTAGAGACCCATAATTTTTTCCAAGTGATGAAAGATAATGTTTTCTTTGGAAAAAAATTCAGATATTTTTGTTTCGGTAGACGTTATACATAGATTTGATTCCCGATATTTTACTTTCATTTATAAAAATAAGTTTTTTATGTGATATTTGGATGAAATGGTGGAAGAGAAGATGATGGGAGAATGGTATACAAGCTTCTCAACGAGCTGGGAATTAATCCACTGGAGTTGTTTGGTGTACCTACAAGAACAAGCTGAATGAGTTGTTTTACAAGGTGGAACTGAATGATGGATAGTTGTTCCGAAAACCTTTGGGTGACATTCCCGATGATGCAGTCATTAACGTGGGTAGAGTTCCAGATGCTGGAAAGGCGGTTTTTGCCGCACGATCTGTCTTGCTTCAAGTTAATCAAGGATATTGATTTTCATTTATGACCGTTTAATCCCTAGCTGTTTTCTTGTACAATTTAATGAGGTCGAAGACAATTTTCTTGAACTTTCCATCTAAAAAATTGGCACGAAATATTATGGTAATCGATGTCGCTGAGAATGATGAATTGTGCGAGAAACTACGAACTTTGATGGATATCACGGTCAGTGCCATTAGAGATAAAGGGACTTCGGTTGCGGCTATTGATAGCATTACTAGGTTAAGATGAACTTGAAAATGTTTGGCAATGCAGATGATGCAGAAATTTTTTAATTTTCCCATAAAATGGCATCAAGAGGGTTTGTTTGCATCTCAAAAAAGATCAAGTCGACATGAAACTTCAGCGGAGGAGACTGGAGGTCTTACAGTAACCCATGGTGTTGATGGTAAAATAGACATTACTGGTGGGCATCTCTTTGGAGGGAATTGCTAAGTTAGCTTATAGGAAGATAAAGGATCAATTGTCGGAATGGATGACTGCTTAAAAATCAACAGACTTAAAAGCACTTCTACGAATAATTAGCATGAAAGTAATGATTGTGTGAGAGGAACAACGGATGAGTGTTAGGCGAAAAAGAAGAAAAGATGATGCTCCATTACCAGCAACAGGAGCGGGGCTGCTTCGTTTTTATTCAGAGGCAGATTCACCGGGAATCAAGATGACTCCACGTTCTGTGATCGTTCTATCCATCCTTTTAATTGGAATTGTTTTGGGACTTCAGTTATTACAAGCTATTTCTACAGCCTTTAATCTGTAAATGAAGATACTTGATTCTTTGGAGTCTCAAATCGAACATTTGGTTTCTATTTTTTATATTTCAATACCTACGTCTCAATACATCTTATTCATCTTTAATTAGTATGATAATATTCATCTTTAATTAGTATGATAAGGCAAGTCAAGCCTAATTTCTTGAGTGTTAATGCTTTGAGAAATCAATGATGAGTCTTGGCCTTGTAAAAAGTCATCTCAAATGTGTGGTTCCTGAATTATATGAAAGCGGGTAATACTGACTATTAATCTGAATGGAGGTAATTTGATGGTAGCAGTACGTGCAAAGCATATCATGACCACCGTGGAAGATGTGGTCGTCCTAGAGATTCCAAACACGCGCGAGAAAGCCTTGGAAACCATAAGACACCATCCTCATTCTACTTATCCAGTCGTGCAGAAAGAGACAAAAAAATACAAAGGTGTATTTAGAAGCTTGATGCTATTGGAAAAGCCAAATGAAGAGCAATTAAGCCTTTTAATTGAGGATGATGTTGAACCGGCTCTACCTACAACAGGCGTGGTTGAATTAGCAAGAAAGTTATTACGTACGAGACTCACGATGCTTCCTGTTGTCGATAGCATCGAAAATCGCGAAATCATAGGTGTCGTGAGTGTTTCAGACATCATTCACAAGGTTGTTGCCTTACAAAAGCTTGATGCTTCCATCCAAGAATATTACCAACGTTATCTTACAGTTGCCTGGGAGGAAACTCCCATTCCCTTGGCCGCCAAGATACTTCAATATTCTGGTCAACAAGGTCTTGCTCTACTTGATGCAAGGGGTCACTTACGGGGATTCGTGACTTATACAGATTTCATCAAGGTCGCTGAGATCATTAACAGGGAATCGCATTCCCGGACATCGTCCTTAGGAGAGGATGAACCTGGATCTTGGGACAGTGAAACAATCATCATCATTGGAGAAAAGGTCCTAACATTTCCAGAAAAGTCCGTGAAGACCATTATGGTGACTAACGTCATCACGGTATATGAAAAAGCAACCTTAACAGAGGTTGCAAAACTTAGTCGTGCTCACAACATTGACCAAATGCCCGTACTTGATGTGAACAATCGTTTAGTTGGAATGATAGACCAATGGCACATTTTGAGGGCATATGTTGATTGGATCGAACAAAAGAAGGAAAATAAGGAGTAATTAGTCTTTTCCTAAAATTCTTTTTTTATTCGTGGGACTGAACACAGCTGAAGTTAGAATGTATCACATCACTGAAGCAGTGATGTGATTCCCAAGAGAATCCTTATTTTTTTCAATACCATCAATGGGAGTGAAGATGTTTCCATATAATTGCATCTACGGCAAGGCTAAACGGCCTGAGTTCGTTTAATCTCTTTGATTCATTATTTTTAGGACTTATGATGTTTTTTCTCTCATTTAGCCAGATTTGACGATCATCTTCTAATGTTCCTTTTATATGCTTGTTTTAGGAGAAAAAAAGGTAGTTAAAGAAATATTTATTTTAGTTGCCATTTTTCTTTGGTACTGGATGGTCTATAGTTTTTCTTTGCGTGTTTTCTGGTATAGTTCAAGCGTTGTAGTGCGCTGATGTTAGAAAAGAGTCCTACTATGAGAATCATGACTGCAATGGGACCGAAATTTTGCCATGGCCAGAATGATAGCCACTGAGTATCTACCCGCAGGAATTCCAGGAAAGAGCCAATGAGAATGAGGGTAATTTTTTCTTTTCTTTCCATAATGCCCACTGAGCAGTTATCAACGATCCCAGAACTCTCTGCTTTTGCTCGAATGAAAGATGCCATAATCATTCCT
>JAJRXH010000066.1 GCA_024276395.1 archaeon | reverse complement strand
ATCACGTCGGTGATGCATGGCTTTCAAGCATCGGCATCGCGTCATCCGTGATGCTGCTGTCGTTTCGTGCGTTGCGAGGATAAAAAACGAGTCCTCGTAGGATTACCCCTGGTCACGGGTGGTTTTCTTCCGATTGCTGCGAAACCTGGCACTGATTACACTGTAATTGAATTGACGATGTCAAACGCTCGCAGAAGGCAAGGTGTTTTACTTGCCTATGTTTCATCGTAGGTTGGAGTTGTTGATTAACAGCGACAATAATGATTCACGTGTTCTATCCATTGTTATTTAGTGATTCGTGAATGATGATTGAAAATTTTTATCTCTTTCCACATCTCTGATGAGACCATCACGAATCCGTGAATGTCTTCATACTTAAAAAAGTAACGAAGACTAGCTTTAAGTTATTCTAGGAGCCTTCTCTCATGAGGTCATTTCTGTATTTCTAATGAAGATGCTTTGTGATTAGGTTTTCGTTTTTCATTAGAATCCAAAAAATCTTCAATGACTACAGTACATGAATGAAGAATTGCTCGTCATCTAGAAATTTTTAATCATTCAATCAGTAGTGGTTGTCTGTAAGAGAGAATGAAGGTGAATCCAAGTGGTAACAACGAAAAACGATGATGGGATGTTAAGACAGTTTTTATTTCAACTATATTGGAAAATGGCAGATTTAAAACTATTTATTTCTTCTCTTTTTGTTTCTATCATATTTTTCATCATTTTTACTGTGTTAGAATTACAGATTGACTCTTCGGGGCCTGGTGCAATTACAGCCTTTCAATTGGCTTTTTCTGATGAACGTGCTTTTGAATTGATTGGAAAATGGGGAGCACGTGGCGTAGAGTTGTTCAAGATATCCTTGATTATTGATATGTTTTTTCCGATAAGTTACTTGATGACCTTATCTAGCGGTGTCTCGTATTTTTCTCAGCTTAGAGTTACCGATGATGAGATTCCAACCTCTGTCTTGCTTCCATTTACGCTGCCTTTCATTGCAGTCTTGCTTGATTGGGCTGAGAACTTTTTGCAATTTGTGATGATAAGTGATACCAGTTTCATCAACGATGTTACTACCTCGTTAGTTGGGCTGTATGCGATTTTGAAGTTTCTGCTCTTGGGTGTTACGATATTTTTTTTGGTCTATTACATCATACAGACAATTGTCAAGCGGTGAATGCATCATTCTTTCCTTGTTAATTTTTTCATCATGACGTAGGCTGAATTGCCACTTGCATAATAATTAGTGATGATTCCTTGCATTTGAAATCCCATTTTCTTGTAGAGGGAAATGGCGTCGTGATTGTTCACATCAACAGTTAAAAAAAGTCGTTGTAAATGTTGTTTAATGGCAAAGTTAAGTGTCGTTTCTATTAATGCCGTTCCAATCCCTTTCTTCTGGTATTTTGGATTCGTGCAAATGCTCACGATGACTCCCTCTGATTTTGTTTCTAGATAAATGCTCACGTAGCCGACGATTTCCTTGTCTGGTAATAATTCAGTGACCCATGTGTGAAATACACGAGTGTTTTTTATTAATTGTTGTAAAACCTCATCATCATATGCATCCTCGGTAAAGCATTGATGTTCTAGTGTCTTGATGGCTTCAAAATCACCGTTTTTTGCCTTTCTAATGGAAAAAAGAATTTTGTTAGTGTTCATAATAACTTGCTTCACCATGATGACCTTTTATGAAAAGTTTCGTTAATTTGTTTAGGATTCTTGTAATCATGATCAAGATGCCAATAATTTCAAGGAATGTTGCAACATTCCAGATTAGTCCACTAATTGAGAGAAAACTTACACGATATAGGTAGAACGTGAAGAAAAAGATAATCCCTTGCAACCTTCCGAACACGAACAAGGTTAGTAAAGCACTCCACATCCATGGGAGTGCAGGCAAGATGTTCCAAAGAATGTTCCTTGTTAAAGTTAGTTTAGGTGCTATAATCGAGCTTGTTTCGTCGTGTTCATCTAATTGATAGTGTTGAATGAGAAATCTCGAGATTTTCCCTACCAATGCGACGACAATGAATCCAGCTCCCCAATGATATAATATCAAGAAAAAGATCGTCACGTGCTTGTTGGGATCGATGATTAATGAACTGAACAGTGGAAAAAGAGTGATGCTCCAAGTGATCAAGAAAATAATACCTATATATGCTAAAACATCGGTCCAGTCATCTTTTTTTACGTTTTCATAGGCTAGCGTTAGAAGTAATAAAATGATGTAAGTTAATGCTACGAAAGAAATAATCTGAAGGTCTTCAGAGTAGATTTTGAATTTTTCCTCCACGTTGGGAATGGTAGATAATTCCTTGGATAAGAGGTGAATATGGAAATAGAGAAATGATATGACGTAAACAAGGTTTAAAAAGAAATAAGGCAGATTTTCCTTCAGATGTTCCGTGTCCAGTGATTTGTCATTGGATTCTGAATTTAAATTCGATGTTGAAGGTTTCTTTATAGCGGGCTTGGATGAATCAGACAAAAAAACTTGTATGGTCATTATTGCTAGGAAAATCTCCACGACGAGAATGATAAAAGCAATTAAGGGAAAATTACGAAGAAGTGACGATGTAGTCTCACTAGGAAATGAATGGTCTAATGATAAGTTCAACAACGTGCGGAAATCAAGCAACACGCTGAGAAAGTTTACTAATCGCTGAACGTGTCCAATTCCAGTCTCATCCCCGAATAACGGGTCTTGCATTCCTTCACCACCACTGGGGAAGATGGAAATCCAACCACCAGCTAAAGAAAAGATGAAGGATGGAATGGCGAAGACTAGATATAATGGCCATTTAAAATGGCTTTTTTGCGAATGTAAATCCTCGAGAATTCCAGCCATATTTAACATGAAGAGTGGAATGGCGGGTAACAAAAATCGAATTCCATAATTAAGTCCTCCATCAGGCTTCCAATATTTGCTGTAATACAAGACGAGCATTGTGAAGACCGAGAGAGCAAGGATGCTAAGGCGTGGGTGTCTTTTTAGAGAAAGTGGAAGCCCAATGAACGCTAGAAATAATAGTGGTATGAAGAGGAAGATACCATGTGCATTAGAAAATAACATTATTTCAATGCCATTGGTCATTGGATTGAGAAAATGTTGGAAATTCACGAAAATGGGGACGTGTTCGTAGGCTGTTGTAAAAGGATTCTTGAAATTTGTCCAATTATACCAAAGGACGAATAATCCACTGAGAAGGATAGGAAATGTAAAAAAGATTAATTTCAGACCTTCTTGAATTAGAGGCTCTTTACTTTTCATTAATATTGATTTTAGTTGTTTTAAGTCGGTGATGTACAAGTAAAAGATAGGTAATAGGAAAAGGACGAAATAATCGGATCCCATCGCCACACCGAGGCATATTCCGGCTAATAAAGTCTCCATCCATTTCTTTTTTTGGGCGGCTTCATGTGATTTCATTTTATTGGCTTTTAGCAGGTGATAAGTGGCAATGAGAAGAAGGCTTCCAACAATGTCGTGAGAAAAGAAGGTGTGTGCATATGGAAAATAGAGCGTTCCGATTGCAATGGAAATCGTTGTGATGAAACGCGTGCTTTTAGAGTATCCTAACAACTCCAAAAGGTCATGTACGCGAAGCATGGCAAAACTATTGAGTACTAAAATTCCTAGAACTATGATGATTTTGGCATAAAAATCCTGGTCCCATGATGACGATTGGGGGCCGATAAGGATCCAACTTAATACCATTCCTAACCAGTATAAGGGAACGGCGAGCAATGCAAGTAGAGGCGGCTTGTCTGAATAGATCCGACCTTCAAATTCCGCGTAATCTAACGATGAATAGTAATCCTTGTCGGTAGGATCGATCCAAAAGCGAAAATATCGTGCAAAATTCTTTGTCAACATGAAACGAGATCCTGGATTGGTCGTGTAAATATCTAGAGTAGCACTAAGGAGATAAAATAAAAAAATTGATAGCCAGAGTAGGGCTCTTGGATGATGTGACAAGCGTCTTAGGTTTTTTTTGACAGAAAAATAGATGGTGTTTGATGAGAGATGGACTTCGTGTGAATTCATTTTTGATTTTTCCCGTCCTTGGTTCGTTCTCGTTGGTTTTGATATCCTCAGTTAAAGTGATGTATCTTGCTGTACATTTCTAGTTTCCTTGTGAGCATTGTGACTTGTTCGGCAAGTGATTTAGCTTCGTCCCTGGTAGTGTGAAGAGTTGCCGTTGCTTCTTCTACGGCGGCACTCACTTCTTCGCTGTTTGCAGCACTTTCTCTTGCTATTTCTTGCACGTCATTAATCTTGTTGATAACTTCTTTGAGTCGGTCGCTAAATTCTTGTAAACGTAAGTTAAATTCTTCTTGGAGTCTATCTTGGAGTTTCTTGACTTCTTGGCTTAATTGTGTGATCCGTTGTGCGATGAAAGTGATGGTTGCACCGTGTTCATCTTGTCCCCCTCCCCCTCTTGCTGCTTCAATTCGTGCGTTTAGAGAGATGATTCTAATTTGGATGGTAAGACGTGAGATATCTTCTCCTACTTTACTAGCTAATTGAAACAGTCGTGCAAAAGTATTTTGCACGTTATTGAGTAGAAACGTCATTTCTTGTAAGGTCTCGGATTGGTGTTGGACTCCATTCGTGGTTACTTCCATTGATCGGGCAATATCTTCTTGTGCATTGACAAGTTGGTCGATTTGTTCATTTAAGTCATTGAAAAAGGATTCGAGTTGATGTACTGA
Organism: archaeon; assembly: GCA_024276395.1. Taxonomy (GTDB): domain Archaea; phylum Asgardarchaeota; class Heimdallarchaeia; order Hodarchaeales; family S146-22; genus JAJRXH01. The sequence goes on along the minus strand of JAJRXH010000066.1, from coordinate 3,170 downwards.
TTCAAGGCTAAACAGTACTCGTGCATGGAGCTGCGTGATGAATCGATTATAATCGCTCACGATTTCCCCAAAATCACTTGCTGTTGTGACTGGTAACATCATTAGTGAGAATTCGTCTTGATCTTGGATTTTCAACCTTTCAAAAGATTTCTTAATGGAGTGAACATTTTGGATTTCTCTCCAGAGAATTGGTAAGGTAATGATGAGAATGGGAACCCAGGTTAGAATGATGGAAATATAGATGGTTAGCTGTATGTTTATGAGATTTTTGGTAGAATTTTGCTGAAAAAGATTGTTTTGAAGAAGAATTCTTGTCGTGATTAATTGTGAGAAGAAGTAAGTTGCACAAAGGGGAATCAGATAAGCGATGATGATTAATTTCCATCGAAATGAAAGACCAATTGGGACGCTTAGGGTTGTTCCTTTTCTCATGGAGATGATCCAGTCAATACCAAGATAATCCCACCATAAATAGGCACTAATGGCTACTAAGATTGCATAAACGAAAAGACTGCTCATGATGGTGAATATTTGATTAAAATCGAGAGTTATCCCTGTATTTGATGAATATTGAAAGATTTCAGCAAATCCAAACAAAATCCAGCTTGAAAAATAGATTAGAGTGGCATGCTTACCATATTTTTTTGCAGTGAAAAGGATTTCATCTTCGTAAATGCTGGAAGATTTCAATGCCTGATATAACTTGAAGGTAAGATAGGGTAGACCAACGGCACTCGGGAGCATCGTGATGAAAAGGGCATAAGGTAGCATTATCTTAGCTAGATAGGTTAACGTGTCGGACTCATCCTTGAAGGCAAAGTACTTCATGAATCCAGCTATTTGATTCAGTCCAGCGAGACTATAGATGATCGTGATGCTAATGAAAGCGATAAAAAAACGAAAAGCTGCTTCCAGACCAATGTTTCGCTGTTCTCTTTCTGGCAACATTTCATACCCCTAACATTTTTTTCATTCATACTTCTTTCTTGTGATCTTTTTAAGGTTTAGTGATGATGTTGTCCTTTTTATGCCATGGAATGTCTTTTATGCCGTGATATTGATTTACATATCGTGCCATGATGAAAAATAGGTCAGAAAGACGATTGAGAAATATTAGAATGTTTGGATTGATATCCTCTTCGTTATCAAGAAGTTTCACGACGGATCGTTCCGTTCTTCTGCAAACTGCTCGGCAAAAATGGAGAAAGGAAGCTGATTGATGTCCTCCTGGTAAAATAAAGGATCTGAGCGGCGGTAGTTGCGTTGAAAGATCATCTATATTTTTTTCAATCCATTTTACGTGGTTTTCTGTGATGGTTGGAAGCGGGTTTTTGTCCTTCTTTTCATTCTCTTTCAGACTAGCGGGATTTGCTAATTCACCACCAATGACAAATAGGAGGTGTTGTATAGTCGTTAGTATTTTTTTGATATTTTCTGGCACGTGTCCCATTGAAACGCATAGTCCTATTATGCTATTTAATTCATCGACATTACCATAAGACTCGACTCTAGGGTCGCTTTTTGAAACTCTCTTTCCTCCCATTAGAGCTGTCTTTCCATCATCACCTGTGCCTGTGTAGATTTTCATGCTCTTCATCTCCAGAACGGTTTTTCCTCAATAGTGATCATCTTTCCTCGCTTTATAAACTGTTCTCACTGGATGTAAGCCTTTTAAACCTCTAGATTATTCAATTGGATAGAGGTAGCATTGGGAATGTCACATGACAGTCGAAGAGATGTTTAAGGAGTATGCTCTTTTCCTGCATCAAATTCCAGAGGAGCAATTAGCTTTCTTGCAATCAGAATTAGAGAAAGAACAGATAATTGATGGGCCAATTGATCGTACAAAACTCATTCGTTTACTTGAAACTGCGATAACTTCTCTCTCTTCCCCATCACCATGCTGGTTATTTATCCTTGGCAGACTATGTGTGAACGCTTGTGAATATGACAACTTGGAGAGAATTTATGGCAAATTGGGTGATCCGATCGAACTTTTGCCCTTTCTTGCTCGTGCTCACGTATATCAGAATCGACTTGAAGAGGCTCAGAGAGAATGCGAATCCTTTTTATCCTACCTGAATGAATCCAAGAATTTGGAACTATTGGGTATTTTTTTGGTTTTGGAAGCTCGTTTTGCTCAAGGAATGCTTTACCTCTATACACGATCGTTTAACGAACTCGAACAAGTGATTTCGAACATCAAGGAACTGATAAATGATTCGAGGATAATAGAGATACTACATGAACTTGTTAACCCACTAAATTCTATCAAATTATATTACTTGATTTTAGAAGCCACTTTAGGTTTATATACAGGCAAACCAGGTTTACTGCGGGATGTATTACTAGAAGTTCAACAATGGATTGAAGATGTTGTTGATCCTTGGTGGAAGGGTTATTATTACAACTTATTAGGAATTTATCACATGCAGGGACAACGATTGACAGACGGCATCCAAGCATTAAAAAAATCTTATCGTTATTATAAAGAGTCTGGCGATCTGAGAGGTGCTACCGCAGTTGCTGGAAACATTGGTACCGCGCTCATCTTGAGTGGTGATGCTGAGACAGGACGCGTGTTCTTGGAGGACGCATCAGAAACGTTGATTCATCTCAAGAATTATTATAATGCAATGGGCCATTGCTTGACCGTTTCAAAAAGCTACCTAGATGAAAAGAACGTTGAAAAAGCACGAGAATTTCTGAACAAGTCAGAAACTTTGCGTGTTGAACGACAGATAAAGATAAAGGATCCAGCATTTACGGCGCTTATTTGTTATATGCATTCGAGACTGCGGAATTTTCGTTTGGCAAAACATTATCTTTCATTACTCGATGCGTTATATCGTGAACGTGGCAGTGATGACTTTTATACATCCATTTGGTATCATTTTGCTGAAGCTGTTTTTCATTTATCAAAGAATAATCTGAGTTCCGCGGAAAACGCCCTGAGAAAGGGGTTGAGGATTGCCAGTAAGTATCGTCAACACGATTTTGGACTGGAATTGTCACAACTTTTATTAGAGGTGCATCTCAAGCGATTTTTATTAGATCGGAAAAGGACACATTTGTATGGAGCATTAAAAATCTTATTTGATCTGGAAGTTGCAGTGAAGGAAACTAGTTATGCTTATTTCAAGACATTGATTGTTCTAATGCTTGGATAT
>JAJRXH010000065.1 GCA_024276395.1 archaeon | reverse complement strand
GTGGTAGGATCGTACCCAGAAATGAGTCCAGGCGGATAACTCATGAGCGTATTCACGGCCATGATCATGAAAGCTGAATAAATGGCACCAAGAGCTGCTAAGATACCAATGAATATGTGAAAACGTGGAGATACCTTGTTCCACGTGTAATAATACATGTACACAAAAATGACTTCAGCCATGAAGGCAAATACCTCCAAGTACAGTGGGAAAAAGAAGTATTTTCCTACTAACTCGGTAAGATTTGGCCAAAGCAAAATTAAACCAAATTCTGAGAAAGATCCCGTGATGGCTCCTACCGCAAAAATCACGACACTAATTTTTGTATAAGTTCGCGCCATTTTCAAGTAGAGATCATCAGCTTTATAACGAGCAAGCATTTCTGTAAGAACGGCAATCGTCAAAAGGCCAATGGTATATTGAAGGATGATCCAGTGTACCGTAATACCGAATAACGAAAGAAGTCTCAAATCACTGTAAGGTACATCTACTAACCACTGTCGCAACAAGTAAATTATCAAATCGAGCATCTTACCCCACCTCCAAAGGTACTTATTCTCATTTCACGAATTCACGAGTTCGCGGTAAGAAACCTAAGGTCAATTTAGGAGTGCTAATGGTCGTGAAGGATGCCTGTCAACAAGACAGCAAGATGGTATGACAAATCGTCCCAATAATAAGGCATTTAGAATTCAGTTTTAAGAAACCCTTCACGGCAAGATTATTTTTAGAATTCTCACGATTCTCATGACTGAGAATGATGGAAAAAAGTTATTTCTTTATCTTTTATATCTCATGAAGACTGTCTTTCTCCCATCATAAATTTAAGGCCATATCTGGGAAACGGATGCAAGGATCTCGAGTTAACACGGTAAGTGGAAATGAGATGGTATTTTCATCGTCAATTCTTTTCTGAAAAGGTATCACGAATGAGTGACGAGAATACAAAGTTCTCCATCTATTAAGGACAAATAATGGTAAATAGTAGCACTTGAAAATCTCTACGAACATCAGACCCTCTAATCCCTATTTGAAGAAAATAAGGAATGGTACCTTCCCCGGCCAATTACTTTTTGCCAATTAAGAGAAGGTTTTAAGTCCCTTTTTATGGGTTGGAGCTCGACCATCTTGATAACATGAAGAAATAGGGAGCTTGGCTGTTGTGGAGTGGAAAGTTCTCAAGGCACATTTCTTGATTTTCTTGACAATGATTTTCTGGGGAATCAGTTGGCCCGTGGCAAAGATCCTCGTGACTTTTGCACCACCACTCACCATCGGTTTTTTCCGCTTTCTAGCAGCTTCTATCCTTTTTCTATCCTTTTTAGCCATTCACCATCGCAGATTAATGCCATCCTTATCACTCACGACATTGAAATGGTACTTTCTCTTAGGAGGCCTTGGAATCTTTGGATATGGCATCTTTTTCTTGGTCGGGCTCCATTTCACGACAGCAGCTCAGGGTGCTATAATTGCTGGATTAAATCCGGCTTCCGTGAGTATTTTCGCGCATTTACTCCTTGGTGAGAGATTTTCACGAAAATGGAAATATAGTGGCATTGTATTAAGCTTCATTGGCGTGATTTTCGTGATTGGAGTTCAAGCACTCATTGAATTTCGTTTAGACTATTTCGTTGGAAATATCCTCATCATCGGCGCCGTTATATGCTGGGGCCTATATTCAACTGTTGGAAAGAAAGTTATGACGAAAGAATCACCTTTTGAAACCACAGCTGGAGCCGTCTTTTTTGGAATGGTGATGTTTGGGATCGGAGCCATGACGGAAAAGTTTTGGGAATTACCTCAAATCTTTGACTGGACTTTCATCATCGGTGTCATCATTTTAGGTCTCTTTGTGACCTTTTTTGGGTTCTATTTCTACTTTAATGGCGTGAAAACACTTGGTGCGAGTAATACATCCATTTACATCAATTTGGTTCCCTTGTTCGGAGCTGTCTTTTCAGCAATCCTACTAAGAGAGAGCATTTACTGGACAATCATCGTAGGAATGATCCTCATTCTACTTGGTATTACCATCATTAACTATCCAGACAACAGATCTGCCAATCCATCGTCAGATGACGACTAATTAACGACTATCGGTATCGGTTCCCTAGCAGAGATTATCATGATAAAGTTTAGCCTTTTCTAAAGATAGTCGCGAAACCCACGTGCCTCCCCATTCATTCTTGCAAAAAAACCAATCCTTCGATAAATCTTGGTTAATCGCTGAAAAGTCGGTCTACTCATTCTAATGAGCAATCACGTGACGATTTCCTCGGACGGAACGTGTTGCATCATGATCTAGATGGCCGTCTTAGTCGCCTTGATTCAAAAAAAGAAAATTTTGAAAACGCCTAAAAATTAAAAAATTAAAAATATTCTTTCTAGACTAGTCTTTCTAGACTAGTAATATGACAAGGAGTGGAATCAGTAAAATCATT
>JAJRXH010000064.1 GCA_024276395.1 archaeon | reverse complement strand
GTGGGTTCGTAGGAATAGTAAGGATCTGTTTGATCTAGCGTACCTACTTGGAGCAAGAGAAGTTCAAGGGAGATACTGGTCTTGCTGAGGAAGATGAACCTTCCAGATAGCGTGAGGGTCCAATTATATTGGCCAGTGCTGGAAAACGTCTCTTGAGAAACGATGCGATCATAGTACAAGAAGCCCCACGTCTGATGATCAAGTAACTCTAGGACGAGATCATATGTTCCCGGTACGTTTACTTGGAACGCTAACTTGATCTCTATTGAGTCTGTCTTGCCGTCATTATATTTTAGATCAGCCTTGTTTATCCAAGCTTGGTTAAGATATTGTATTTTGGGATCTTCAAAGATGCTGCTATCATAGGTACTTGTTTTCACGTTGAATGCTAGCAGTATTTCGTCCCAATAACTATCAATCGTCCGAGTTAGGTAAAACCCAGGTATCAAGAAGGTTCCATTTGCACCACGTTCCTTGAGAAGCGAGGTTGATACTTTAAGAACCAGCGTTGTTAGCCCTTTAGTCGCACCGAAAGGAACTATGATGCTGTTGCTATAATAATCAGGTGTCGTTTGATTCGTGGTTTCCATCTTTACGAAGAAGACTCGTTGGGACTCTAGGTTAATCAAGAAGTTAGAAGCTGCAAAGAGGTTGTAATCTCCAGGTTTTTTGACATCAATGGTAATTGAAAGTTCGAGGAAATCATAAAAGCCATTGGAATTGGTATCCAGCAATCTTTCATCAATGCTCTCTAATTGAAACGCTGGCTTCAGCAGCCGTGTCAAGTTATATGAGTCAGTTTCGTGCCATATTGCATGGTCTGGGTATTCTCCATAGAAATCATCAGTATAGAAAGTGATGAACGGAACTAGCATGTTACCCACGTAATCGATGTTTAATCCAAAGACATCTCCAGCGATATCAAAGGTAATCACGTTGGTTCCCGGATTCAAGCTTATCAATGTTTGTTGCACATCTACTTCGAAAACTTGTTTCCAATCACCCGTGACGATAAAAGGAATTTCAATGAGATCAAAGGACCGGAAAGTGACAGCATGTATTTCAACGTCAAGTCTAATGGTATCATTCTGATTATCACCGTCAGTATCTACTGGATAGTCGGTGATGTGCATCAAGTAATAGTCTTGAAACTCAAAATTCACGTGACGATAATTGGCCGTTTCGTACACGTTAAATTCATCCAAAAGAATAGTCCAGGTGTTTGGATCACCAACAAGAATTTCACCGATCACGTAAGTTCCGTTATAAAGGGTATTACGGAGGAGATGGCCATCAATTCTCGTGCTAACCACGTTATTGATTCCTTCAACCAGTGTCGCATTTTGCCAGATAATTTTCACTGCGTAACGACCGACTTTATAGTCAGAACGATTCTCTGCGAGGACATATATGATGTCATAGATGCCTGTTTTTGAAACTTGCAAGGTGATGTTAACTTCCAAGTAGTCGTAGAGACCATTATTGTCTTCGTCAATTCCCTGGTCTGCATAAGAAATCAAGACAGCTGTAGGAATGCCAGCTCCAGGAGCTGTGCCTTGAATCTCTTGGAATTTCAGGGAATAAAGAGCTTGATTCATGAGGTAATAAGGCAACATCATTAAATAATAAGTTCCTGTATAATTCGCTTGATAGGTGATGCTCTCATCACTTGCAAATCCTGCAGAAAAGGCTAGCAACGTTACATTTTCGTCAAACAGAATCAGATCGAGATCACTAAAGTGATCACTTCCATTAAGGATGAAAGAGTAAGTTTTGTCTTTCACTAGCTGCAACTTGTAGAAATCAACGTCTGTATCGAAAAAGCCCTTTCTGGTGATTGAACCCGTGTAATTTCCAAGGGATAAGGGTGATGCATCTATGAATAGGTCACCAGCATCTGTTCCCAAGTTGGCATCATCTTGTTTCTGCTCCACGGAAACTTCAATGGTCAAGGAACCTTCAAATCCACTGAAACTTAATAGGCCAGAATAGGTTTGGCCTTCCACTGCAGTTGATGGCAGCGTGATGTTAAAGTTTATCGGTGTTTGTCCATAACCCACGGTAGTTGGCAAGTTAATCCAAGTTAGTAGGCTGCTCACGTTACCATTTAGAGACGGGGTCACATTCATTGTTTCATTACTTAACAAGTCAAAGACTACTGTTCTAGTTTCTCCTGGACTCAAATCAAAGGTTAGCTTGCCATTGGGGAAGAGCACGTGTGGATGCAGATTCATCTCTTGATAGGAACGTAACACGTCGATACGTCCAGCTCCTTGTACGTTGACATCGGCACCAGTGTCTCGGGCAGTTGCAATTAGCAATCTCTTCACGTCTTCATTGGTAAGAGAGGGATTGGCAGATAAGAGTAGGGCTGCCGCGCCGGCCACGTGTGGTGCGGCCATTGACGTTCCCGAGGCAATGCCGTATTGTCCATTGGGAAGAGTTGAAAGGATTTCAACACCAGGTGCTACCACATCGGGGTCAACACGTCCCCATGGGCCAAATCCCCTGGAAGAGAAGAAGATGGTCGTGTTAAATACGTCTGAGGCTCCGACGGTAATAACCTTGCTGGCAGAACCAGGTGCTGCGACGGTATTATAGCTTGGACCTGAATTGCCTGCAGAGATGGTCAAGACAATGCCAAGGTCCCAGGCTTTTTCCACGATGGAGGTCATCAGAATTTCTGGAAATCCTGGATAGCCGCCTAATGACATGCTGATGATGTCTGCACCATTATTCATTGCCCAATCTACACCATTCACGATCCATGAAAGCATTGCACCGCCGTAGTAGAGTACTTTAGCATTCATTAGATAAGCGCCAGGTGCCATTCCCACGAGATTTCCAGAAGCAGCGATGGTACCAGCCACGTGCGTTCCGTGTCCGAAATCATCTTCTGGGCCAACCTCAGGTGCTCCATCTCCATCAAAATCAACAAAGCTCGCTTCTGCAATGACCTTGGGATCAGAGGTGCTGGGATCATTATCAAAGTCATCAAGATCTGGGTGACTCTTATCAATT
>JAJRXH010000063.1 GCA_024276395.1 archaeon | reverse complement strand
AGGTCCAGCGTCTCCAGGTCCAGCGTCTCCAGGTCCAGCGTCTCCAGGTCCAGCGTCTCCAAGCTTAAATCTACCTAAGATTTCAATTCGAGCATCTCCAGTGAATTCCGATCAGCGTCGAGTACATTCTCTAAAATCTGAGGAGGAAAGAGCCACTGGAATAGCTGTATTACGACAACGGATGCTTGCTCAGTTGAGGGAGAAAAAAGGGGCTCAATAATCCATTAACGATAAAATACGAGATAGTTCTTCATCTACATGTCCCATTCTTTTAATGTTTGTCCTCTTTACGAAAATTTTCTCCGAGAGATCTCAACCCTTTAGGGTAGACCATATCAGATTTTCTACTATAATAACAACTTTGTGTCATTCAGTTCCTTTCTTTTTTTTCTAAAAGATAGAAGAGGGGCTTTTGTTCGATGTTTTTTATCCATATCAAATATATTGGAAGATTTACTTGAAAAAAAGAATAGAAAGAAGAAAGTTATGAATTCATACTAGTCCTTGCTCGATCATTGCTTGGGCAACTTTGAGGAATCCTGAAATGTTAGCACCGACGAGTAAGTTTCCAGCATGTCCGTATTTTTCAGCTGTTTCGTACGAGCTCTTGTGGATGTTTACCATTATATCTTTTAATTTTTTGTCGACTTCATCGAAACTCCATTGTAATCTTAATGAATTTTGACTCATTTCTAAGCCAGAAACAGCGACCCCACCAGCATTTGCTGCTTTGGCTGGCCCATAGAGAACTCCATTATCTAGGAAGTGCTTGGCAGCTTCTAGTGTTGAAGGCATGTTAGCACCCTCGGCAACGGCAATGACTCCATTTTGTACGAGTTTTTGTGCATCTTCCCGGGTAATTTCATTTTGTGTAGCACATGGGAGGGCAATATCGACTTTTTCACCCCATGGTCTTGCATCTGGATGATATTGTAGCCCGAATTTTTCAGCATATTCTTTTATTCTTCCTCTTTTTACGTTCTTCAGCCACATCAGAAACTCCCATTTCTCTTCATCGATTCCATCTGGATCATAGACGTATCCGTTAGAATCGCTGAGAGTTACTACAATGGCCCCTAATTGCATGGCTTTCTGTGAGGCATATTGAGCAACATTTCCAGAGCCTGATATGGCAATTCTCTTCCCTTTAAGTGACTCTTTCTTGGTTTTTAGCATTTCTTCAGTGAAATAAACCAAACCATATCCCGTGGCTTCTGGTCTTACGTGTGAACCTCCCCATTTTACATCTTTGCCAGTAAGCACACCTTCAAAACGATTTACTATTCTCTTATATTGGCCAAAGAGGTATCCAATTTCCCTTCCACCAACACCAATATCACCAGCTGGAACATCGGTATCTGGACCAACATGTCGATATAATTCTGTCATGAAGCTTTGGCAAAATCTCATGATTTCCGCGTCTGACTTTCCTTTCGGATCGAAGTCAGAACCTCCCTTACCTCCTCCCATTGGTAATCCAGTCAAGGAATTTTTGAATATTTGCTCAAATCCCAGGAACTTGATGATGCTAAGGTTCACGCTGGGATGGAAACGCAAGCCACCTTTATAGGGTCCTAGGGCACTGTTAAATTGAACTCGAAAGCCTCGATTTACATGGATGTTTCCTTGGTCATCAGTCCATGGAACTCTGAATATGACCACTCGCTCGGGTTCGACAATCCGTTCTAAAATTTTATGTTCTTCAAATTCAGGATGCTGCTCTAGAGCTGGAATCAATGATTCTAGTACTTCTCGAACGGCTTGATGAAATTCTGGTTGGTTGGGATCTCTTTTTTGTACGATTTTAATAACACGTTCTACGTATTCTTGGCTCATTACATCTCACCCACGTTACGACATCTTGCAATTATTTTTATAGTTTCGTGCCGATTTCAGTACTGGAAAAAAGTTACATATCTTCCAAACTCATTGAAGCTTCGATATTTCTGGAAGTTTTAACAAAACTTGGCAAGATAGTTACGTTCTGGAGAACTTTCACCACTATGCTGTTTTATGAGAACAATGATGAAAAAGCCTAATGCTTAAAAAAATCTAGTCTTTCGTTATCATGTCCAGTGATGCTCCATGAACGGAAAAGCGAAGAAAAAAGCAGTGATTGTTGACGATGAGTTTGACACTATGAAATTTGCAGTACTTGTTTTAGAGAGAGAAAATTTTGAGGTACATACCGCAACAGATGGCGAATCAGGCCTGAGACTAATACAAGAAGTAAAACCAGATGTTGCCATCATTGACATCGGATTGCCGAATTTAGATGGACTAAAAGTCGCGGAAAAAATTAAAAATGATCCACAACTGGAACAGGTAGCCATCATTTTCCTTACCTCGTACGTGGATCGGATGCGTCGGGCTGAAGGTCGTCGGATAGGAGCTGTTAAATATTTAGAGAAACCGACCACTCAGAAGGAATTCTTGGAGGCAGTTCGAAGCGCTGTTAATAAGTCCGAAGAAAAGAAAAGTTTTGATAGCTGACATGATTATTTTGAATTATATTGATTGATAACGACAAAAAATGAAGGTTGAAAGGCGATGAATAGACGTGAACAGGCAGAAGAAGAGCTTTCCTTGTTATTACATCCAGTAAGACGGAAAATTTATTCAATGGTTTGTGAACGACCAGGTGCATATTTTTTCAAGTTGGCCAATAACTTGGATCTCCCGCAGGGGACTTTAAATTGGCACATTAAACGACTTGAAGAGGATGGACTAATAGGATCTTTCAAGTTTGGTGGGCGAAGAATTTACTATCCAATTGGAATGAGATCGGAGGATGTAGAAAAAGCACTATATGCCTTGCAAGTGGAGAATACGAAAAAGGTTTTCTTGTACGTGTTGAATAATCCAGGATGTTTTCAATTACAAATTTCTCGTGATACAGGCTTGCATCATGATACAGTGCGCTATCACTTAGATCGTCTTCGAGAGGTAGGCCTAGTTGAACTCATTCGTGATGGACGAAAAGTGCGAGTTTACCCTGGAAAAAATGCCCAAAAAATTATGGATGAAAGCACGAGAATCATCACTGATTCTTACGTGAATTTTTTGATGGAGAAATTAAAAGATGGATGCGTATATCCAGAAATTATTGAAAAAACATCT
>JAJRXH010000062.1 GCA_024276395.1 archaeon | reverse complement strand
GTTTGATTGCCTTGTTCATCATTTTTGGCCTGCTTTCTTCACATGCTATTTTTCATTCAACGGGACGGAATGATGGTGATTCGGCAAAGTCATACGTTGGTTATCTCATTGATCGGAGCTTTTTGTTTCCAATGTTGGTCCCGATGATGAAATTAGTAGCTTTTGAAATTCTTGGTGCAAATTGGGTCCGGAGGATTTATCCATTAGACCGCAAAGTTGTCGACCGTTTGGCGAATTGTTACGTGATCTTCCGAGAAATGTGCATTACTGTTAATCAGGGAATCATTCAAGCGAATCATGTGATTTTGAATGAAATAGTTAATAATAGAGTTGGAATCAGTTCAAGTTCCTAAATATGGAGGGAGTATTTTTGTCTAATGAAAGAAATAACTTGTCTTTGGATAAATCATTCCTATCTCTCATTACCACGTTGGGGAAGATAAGTGGTCATGCCCTGGATGTACGGCGATATTTTCATAGAATTGAAAGAAAGAGTCGTCGTCCCATCAAGCAATTGATTCGGATTCATAGTCAGCGGTTTGTTCAACAATTTGGTAATCGAGATGAGATTAAGAATTGGCTCGGAGAATTCGTTCTCTTTCTAGCCTGGTTTCGTAAGTCATCTGGGAGTGAGTTGAGCGACGGTGAAAGAGAGTTATTGATGAGGGCTCAGCTTCCTATCATTCCTCTCCAAAAAGTTCTTCGAGAGCTTACTTGGAGATTTTATCCAAGTGGTAAGTCCATTGATGAAATTTTTGTAAAAATTATGGAAGATCCTCTCATTCGTCCAGTAATTCCCTTTCTCGTCACTTCGGAATGGCCTCAGGAGGAGATGTTCTCTCGAAGGGGAAGGAAAACCATCATGGGTCTAATGAGTCCTCACGTGCGCAGTGTCTTGCGACAACTTGTTCCTTTGCTCACTACTCAGATGGTGGTGAGGAGCATTCCTCTTGAGGATGCCCGTCGCAAGGAGCGATATTGTCGTGTCTTGTCACGAATAGATTGGAAATCCTTACGTCAATTGAAAACAATTTCATTGGAATGGGATCAAATAGAAGGACTTTTCCGTCAACGTGTTCACGAGAAAGACAAGGAACAAGTTCAAGCTTGGCTTGATAGATGGTTCATCTTTGATGTTGTTCGTACGACCGTGAATCATCGAGAAAAATACGTGTATTATCCTAGTTCCGAGTTGATCCGGTTGTATCAGAGACTAAACCTACTATTAGTACAGCCAATTGGAAATGGTGATGTTTTCCTTCAACTAAAATTGAGTGATGATGATTTTTTGAATCTTCATCACGCAGCGATGGCTGCACGACTCCATAATGTATCATCTTTTGCTAAGCGGTGGTCTTTTCGTCTCATTGGATGGCTATTCTTTCAGGCAACCTTGCATCATTATGTCACTTCTATCAGAGAAAGAGGCAATACACTGGATGAAAAGATTGCTGAACTTGAATTTTATGGAGTGAAGCCAGATGAAGAGGATCCTTTGATTGTCAATGCCGCTGAAAACCCATATTATTCCCTCTTTCAAGAAGAATTGATCATGGTTCCCTTGTGTTCAGCTCTTGTTGAAGCTGCTGCTGGAGCGAGAAGGACTAGAGTGAGGGCAGCTGATAGTGAACAATCACGAAGAGAGGTATATTACCAATATACGGACTTGATGGACTCGATTGTCCTTGAGATCACTCGAAATGGTGAAATGAAGAAAATATTTGAGAAAGTAAGCGAGAAATGATATTATAGCGGAGGAAGCTGATGTGATAAGAGATATGGGATTGGATCTAGTTGAGCTCGAGATGTGGGGTCAGTTGTTTACCCCTAGCCGGATCGTGGAAACAGAAGATGACTTTATTGGTAATGAAGTGCAAATGAGG
>JAJRXH010000061.1 GCA_024276395.1 archaeon | reverse complement strand
TGATCAGCCCGATGTTTCTGTCACGCGTGGGTTCAAGGTCGTGTCATCACGTTAATCGCTTCGTGAGGACCTCTCCCCGCGATGCGAGGATAAAACACGAGGTCTCGTGGGATTACCCCTGGTCACGGGTGGTTTTTTATTATTTTCATGTTTTGTTTTTCATGCTTTATTTTAAAGAACCGTAATGAATTAAAGAAGATTACTCAAATGGTGAGTTGACTACCATTCTTAGAGGGTGAGACGTGTCACTGACTAGGGAAGAAATTCTCAATCTGTTGGATTCCATTAAAGTGCCATCAGGGGATGGAATTGTTCAAGCTGGAATTGTCAAGACTGTTGAAATTACCGATGGAAATGAGATTCGCATTACCATTCCGACAAGCAATCTAGTAAGTCTTGGTGAAAGCCATCCCGATTTTATTTCTGAGATGTTTTCTCGTTTGCAAGAGATGGTGAAGGTGTTAAATGAAAGAGGAGCATCTACCGTTGAAATTTACACCCCAGATTGATTGCTGCCATGCTTCTAAAGAAGGCCAATAATTGCCACCATTCATATCTTTTTAAAGTATAATGGTGATTCTCTAACTAAGGGAGTGAATCTCTTCATGAATGGCCACAGGCATCATTGTCCTAATGCAAGGATGTTTTCATCACAGTAATCTTGTAATGTCGGGTGGAATGGGAACGTGAACACGCTGATGATGGTTCTTCCACGCTTGTGTTAAAGATCACGCTGTATCCGGCTATCTCAATGCTAATCACGAAAGATTCCTGAAATTACGGAGTTACTCCACTGCAAGCATCCTAGTGTTAGGATTATTGTCATTGGGGATATATTGTCAATCTTCGTGGCACGAAGGAGATTTGAAGATGAATCTTCGAGGAGAAAATTTAATTATGGCAGCTTCGGCACGCGAGGGAGGTAAGAGAAAGAACAAGATTACCATTATCATTTCTGAAATCAATAGATTATCAGAGATTTTGAATGTGCCATTGGACCTTAAGGATCAAGCCTTTCAAATATATGATCAAGCTGCATCAAAGAAACTGACCCGTGGGAGGGATCCTAGGGCCCTTGCAGCAGCATGTCTGTATGCATCAATGAGGAAAAACAATTTTCCACGTTCCCTGGAAGAAGTTGCAAAAGTTTCTGGTTTACCCAAAAGAAAGCTCGGAAAATATTATCGTCATCTAGTTCTGGGGATTTCCTTGAAAATACCCATTGCATCACCGGCCGATTATCTCAGGCGTTTTAGCAAGGTCTTGGAGTTGTCACCAAAATCCATCAAGAAAGCCTTGGAAATTCTCGATCAAGCAAAGGAGAAGGGCATTACTGATGGAAAGGACCCAGCTGGATTGGCTGCAGCGGCCATTTACATGGCGACTCTGATTACTGGAGAGCATCGCACACAAGATCAGATAGCAGCAGTCGCTCACGTGACGGAGGTCACCGTGAGAAATCGATACAAGGAATTAGTGAGAAAATTTAGTATTGATCGATCGAATCCAGGTATTTTGGACAATTTTTATCACGAAAATGCTCTTTCAAGATAATTTATCCTCTCTACTGTGAAATGCTTAATAACATTCTGACAAGAGGTTCTTCTCGAGGATCGAGATGGCCTTACCTCCTTCGTATTACTTACCTACAGCTTTACTGGATGATTCAGAAGTCATCGTCATTAAAGCCAAGGCTATTAATGATCAGTCACTTTTGTTTCGCATTAGACTTAATGGAGCCATCTTGAATTTTGCTGGAAAAAATCTCGTGAGCATTGATCTTGATTTCTTGATCTATTGTAAAAATCTTTCTCAGTTGATCTTGACTGGAAATCGGTTGATTTATGTTGACTTGTCACCTCTAGCAGATTGTCCATCATTGCAATCTTTATTCTTGTCTGATAACAAGCTAAAAAACATTGATTTGAGCCCGTTGAGAAACTGTCGAAACTTGAAAGAATTGTATCTTGATCGTAATCAGTTGACTTGTCTCGATCTTGCTCCTTTAGCTACTGTTTCTTCCTTGTCAACACTTAACTTATCGTCCAATTTATTGCGTGAGATTGATTTGTCACCTCTTTCAAGATTAAAAAATCTGTCTTTTCTTTCACTGAAAAAAAATAGCTTGAAAAAAATTGATTTAGAACCGCTTCGTCATTGTAAGCAATTACGAGTTCTTCTTCTTAATAAAAATGAATTTAGGTTTGCGTGTTTTAATCCCCTTTCTCATCTTTCATCGCTGAAACAGGTCATCATTGACCCAAATGTAATCATCCAACTAGATAACTTGATGTTGTTGGCTTACTTGATGAATGATCTAGATGTCCCTTGGTTAGCCCCCCTCATTCGTTCAAACGTGATTCAGTGGTGCGAATGACTTGACTAGGCACGTTTTTATACTCCCGTTAGGCGTCGTGTGTTGGAGTGATGCTCCTTGTCTTTTGATTTATGGTCAGTACGCACGAGAATTCAGACGACCTTTCAAAGAATTTTACAGAATCAAGTGCGATTTTTGTTATTAGTTCAAGTTCTCATCGAGTTGTCCTTTTCGTCAGCCGTCATTCTCATTCCACTGTATATGAATGCCCGCAGAATGTCTTTTACTTTCATTTCAATTGTTTTGGTAGGGTATTACGTCCTATCCTTGACAACAGCAACGTATTTTGGAGCAATATCTGATAAAATAGGGAGAAAGAAAGTCTTATCAATGGGCGTGTTGATTGCAAGTATCACGTATTTTCCTCTCCCCTACACGAATGATCTCATTCTCATCTTCACGTTGAATAGCATGAAAGGCTTAGCTGCTGCCATGATTGCCGGGCCAATTCTTGCATTGTTTGCAGATCTATCTCCCGAAGAACGACGTGGTGAAGTTATGGGAATGTTTTATCTAGCACGAGGTGCCGGTAGTGCAATGGGGTTCATCATTGCTGGATTTTTTTGGGATATATTTTCTGATAACTCTTTCTTGTTCTTTGGCATGTTACTAGCCATGGTACTTTTGTTGTTGATTTTGTTCCTAAATGAGCCTCATTACCTTCGGCAACTTGAATTATCATTTTTCGACGTGGTAAATTTACCTAATTCCCTTAGATTCAAGATGCCGATGAGAAAAAAAGCTAAACACCAGAAAAAGCATCGAAAACATTCCAATAAAAATCTCATCATGACAGAAGAATTGGTCGTCGATTCTAAAACAAGTAGTGACCTCATTGGATGGGAACCTGGATACATTCCCGATTCAAGCGAAAGCTTGAATGTGTCTCGATCTCCTCGTCTCACCGCGCTTGTTCGTGATGAACTGTCGTTGAATCCCTTTCAGGAGATCATCAAAACCTTGAAAGATAGGGATTTGCGGTTATTTTTGATTGCTTGGCTTTCTTACACTTCGATGGTTGGTGCTGGAATTGCCTATGCCCCGCTAGTACTCCGAATTGCTTCCGAAAATAAAATAAGTGGAACTTCAGTAGGTATTGTCTTCTTGTTTGCAGCCGTGTTAATTGGCGTGATACAACCCTTTTACGGAAAATTATCAGATCGAATTGGACGAAAACCTTTAATGTTGGAAGGGGTGCTGGGGACTTCCCTGCTTATCGTGCTTCTCACGGCTGTCATTCAAATGGATAGAAAAGATTTCGTCGAGCTCATATCATATCCGCTTTCACTTGATCATTCCGTGTCATTTAGCATCACGTACGCTTTGACTTTCAAGCGAGTTCCGAATCTCATCTTGATTTTCGTATTGGCAATTCTTCTTCTGTTTGCAGCTGCTTTCGTATC
>JAJRXH010000060.1 GCA_024276395.1 archaeon | reverse complement strand
ATTTTTTTTGATAAAAGTGACAATAACTGCTGTTCATTCACCCGAGAATCAAGAAAAAATAAGTCAGTGCGTGCCCTTGAGCCAACCTCCAATGAACTCACATCAATCGTAATGACGGCAAATAATCCAAACAATGGATGCTCAAACTGGTAATGACGAATCATTTCGAATTGAACTTGTTCATTAAATTGCCGTGATGGTGCAGAAGAAGCGACGATATCTGGATGTCCCGATATCTCCAGTCCTTGTTTTAACTTACGCACGGATGAGTCTACCTTAAATCTAAATTCACCATTTCCATCAAAACAAGCAACCGTCTCATGCCATATCGTCACATCATCAGAATAACGCGAGACAAAATGCTTCACTCGAATCTTGTAAAGATGTTGGCCAAAGTGAGATACGACTTCAATTAGTTCATGGAGGACGTGTTGTCCATCTTCCCTGACAAAAATATCTTTTTCACAAACCCCACAAGTATATGACCGTGGTCTTGGGACGTCCATGGCATTCACGTTCCTTTAATAAGATATTCCGTATCATTCAGCTCTTTTCACGGTCATTCACCGTCTCGTTCTTTTAAAGCCAGAATGATGTAATCAATCAGTTCAGTAATCCCTTCACCAGTATAACAGCTGATCTTAAAATAAGCATCAAACGGTGCACCCTCACGATTCACGATTTCAAGTGCATTTTCGTCCAATTCCTCGAATGTTTTCCGATATTTACCTTCATCATTGGTGACTAAGTCTTTTTTATTCATAACCAAAACTAATCTTGGGAAAGACTCGGATTTTTCACGAAAAGAGGGGGTTTTTTCCCGATATGCTTCATACCATCGATTCAAGGACAAAAAGGAAGGAGGATTGTCAACTGAAAACATAAAAATGATGACATCCACGTTAGATAAGATGACATCACCTAGAATGTTCAATGGGTGTCCAACAGAATTGAGTTTTTGACCCGGTAAATCATAGACCGTCACGATGATATTTTCTTCATCTTCGTCACGAAGGTCAGTTCTCTTTGGAATGATCCCTTCTGATATACTCGTTTTCTGATATTCTTGCGGCATCAAAACCCCTTCATCCGCCAAAGATTTCAAGTTCTTACCAGTACTAATGACTGTCAAGAACGAAGTCTTGCCTACAGCACCGCTTCCCATCAGAATCAATTTTAGAATTCGCTTTTGTTTTTTTAATCGTTTCACGAGCGATTGAAAATGACTCATCTCAACCACCGTCATGTTGTCTACGTTCAAACCCTTTTTCCTCCTTCCTTCTTTCATCATAAGATTGCCATTAAATCATTGGAGATGTCTTCATTCACCATTCGGATTTTTGAATGACGGCAATAATCGTGCACATCAACATCGTTATCCGATACTATCACGACATCGCAGTCGTTCGTCCATAACAACGTGTTCAGTGTCAATTGGCTTGGTACACATCTTCACTCTTCAGACCTCATCCACAGTTACCTCTTTATATAGATTACGACTTCCAATGACGACTCATCCACTTAACAGCATTAAATTGGTCCAGACACACCTCGTTAATAGAATGACTCTCTCGCAAAAAAAAGAAATTTATCTGCATTTACTAACTTCAAGCACCAAGAAAGTTTCTTACACGTGAATAGATGCGCTCAGACAGGGAAAAAAGATCAAAAACAACAAGGTTTACTGATTTTTTTGTTTTTTTTCACGGAAGTCTTAATTATTCTACTCATGATTTGGAGATGTTGTTGAACACATCTCATCCAACTCTGATTAGGTGATGGTGGACAGATAGGTGGTCTAAATAAATGGACATTTTTCGGTCGATTAACGTGTCGCATGGCAATAGGAGGTGTCTGATAAATTCTTCCCTCCACGAGTAACCTTGGAACCCGCCTTCGCAAGCGGGATGACGAAGGAAACTTTTGATGACAACGCTTGCACTTGAAACCTTTTCCCTTACCAGCGGATGTAAGAGTTTTCCCACAAGTAGGGCATCGAGGATTGATTACTTGCTCCCTAATGGCAAGAGAAATCACGACAAATTCCTCTAAATTGACGGTAACAATAGATGAAGGTGGCGAATGCTCATGAAGTAGATTTTCGTCACGAACAAGAGCTAATAACCGTCTCATCATGTTCTCCGGCGTTCTTCTAATAGAGCCAACAACCCTAATCACATCACCGCTAATTAGCCGATGCACCACATCACGAAATTGCTTTGTTGGTTCGTAAGCTGCCAACCAGCAATAGGAACCTGAATCATCTCTTGCTAAGACAAAAACATGCCTCCCAGGAACGGTAATTGGATTAGATTCGATGATGACAGTCCTCACGATGACCTCATAAGGTCTTGCTTGCATCAAGTTCTTTTCACGAGGATA
Organism: archaeon; assembly: GCA_024276395.1. GTDB lineage: Archaea > Asgardarchaeota > Heimdallarchaeia > Hodarchaeales > S146-22 > JAJRXH01. The sequence continues at coordinate 711 of JAJRXH010000060.1, read as the reverse complement.
TAGTCTCAAGAATGACTTCACGTGAGCATCAACATGTTGATTAGTCCTAAAAAGCATCATCGTCTCAAGTGGCGTCCGATTTTGCAGTCGCAGCCAAAATTTCAGTAAGTCTTCAGGATTTGTCCCCCTAATTCCACAGATCACGGGATCAGGACCGTGTGGAAACATCAAAACCACTCGATGTCGAGGATCTACATTCATTAAAGTCGTAGGAAAGTCCTCTTCCAGTCGTTTCACGAAATGATAGGAAGGATAGTCACGCGTTCTTCGTGTTAGACGTGGAGGACGATACACCAATAATTCAAAAGTATAATCCCGTCCAACTAGTGGCTGAAACATGGCACCAAAAGCTCCAACAATTCCATCTTTGGTTCCCCAGCAATGATAACGAATGTTGAATTGGTTTTCGGTTCTCAATCGTTCAAGAATGGACGTTATTTCTTGAGGAGAAACGACTTCGCTCCCTATCCTAGCAATGACCTGATCAAAGTCAGCAAGAGTATTTTCACCCTCAAGAAAAATAACACTAGGATTAGCATCCACATCAATATGAGAATACTCCTCAATGAGACTGATGACTTCTTTTTCCACGGATTTGATTACCTTCCATGGTACCAAAGCGCTAATGGAGACAGCTCCGTTTCCTCGAGTTTTCTTGGGAATGTTTGGATTGTGTCGAATGAGACGTGGATAATCCACCAGAACTGCGTT
>JAJRXH010000059.1 GCA_024276395.1 archaeon | reverse complement strand
TCCACTGCCACAGATTTTTACCACAGCAGCTCCTTTTCGTAATTGCTCTCTTACAGCCAAGACGCAGTCGGAAACACCATCACACGTGCGCAAGGGATACTCTGAACCAGAAAGAAGTCGCATTAATGGAAGTGGCGTGAATGAAGATCGGCATGTCCAGCAGTTTGACTGAGAATTGCCCCAGCTCCGTAAACGTTCGGTCCTATGAGGGTTTTTTCTTTTACTAATTGAGCAATGTAAACGCCAAATCCTCCAGCCTCACGAATGCTTGTAAATCCCGCGTTCAGTGCCCGCTCTGCATCCTTGACACATCGCCCAGCCAGAACACTCACTGGATTTTGATATAACGTGTCAAGATTTGCCTTTTTCATTCCAAAGAAATGCCCATGGCAATCCCACATGCCAGGCATGACAACAGGAACCATGAAAACTTGTTCGTCTGAAAGAGAACTAGGTGCATCTTCCTGAGTTCCAGCAAAAACAATTTTTCCATCTTCAATGATGAGAGTTCCCCCTGAAATGGGTTCTCCCTCTCCGGGTATTAGCAAATCTGCCTCAACTCGATATCTCATTCATTTTCACCGCGGTTTCTTTCTCTTGTTACTTTTAAAAAGGATGCGTTATCTTTTTGAAGATTTACCTCGTGATGAGACGTTGGAGGTGATGGTGGTGAAAATTGTTGATGGAATACATGCTCTTGAAACTTTTGCACAAACTGCCTTAGTCGTGGATTCACACCTGATTCTCATCGATACTGGAGTGGATTCTAAAGCCACAGATCTATTGAAAGCCTTGAAACGAATAGGATATCAGCCACGAGACATCGAATTCATCGTGATCACTCACACGCATCCAGATCACGTGGGAGGTCTCAAAACAATGGTTGAAAAAACAGAAGCCGTTGTTGCAGCACATGAAATCGAAATTCCTTACATTACAAGAAAAGAACGATATCCAGGCCCTCCCGGTCCACAAAGACATGAGCCCGTTGATGTGAATCATGTACTCAAGGACAGTGACAAGTTTGAAGGACTACTGGTCATTTACACACCCGGACACACGCCAGGAAGCATTGCCTTGCTAGCTGAAGAGAAAAGTGTCCTCATTGCTGGTGATAGCGTGCAAAATGAAGGTGGCTTGCAGCCCATGGACGATCGTTATAACATCAATCCCGAGCAGCATCGAGAATCAATCAAGAAACTGGCTCAATTCGAATTTGAACATCTAATTCCAGGTCATGGCAGACCAGTGATTGGAGGTGCATCCCAAAAACTCAAGGAACTTGCAAGAAAACTATGACCGTAAACTGAGTAACAACAAAAATAAAAAGCATGTGCCTATTCATTTTTTTAAGTAAGAATCGTTGACGAAAATCACTTCAGTCACGGAAGCATTCATCAAGGCAGGCTTAATGGAAAAGAAGGATGAAACTTCCTCAATTACCCTTGATCGATATTATCATGGGATACCAAAACTTATTTATTATATTCCGTGAAGGAGGGTTATATGCTAAACAATCGCCATCACTCTGACATCAAGGTTGTTTGGTGACTTTTCCATTAGTCCGATGAATTAGTCGGCAACCATAAGATTCATGTCATTTCCTTGCCGTTCGATGGCATTTAAATTAACATTTGGTCTTACTTCAAGACAAAAACGTTAGACTACTTGGTTGGCTCCACACATCGTTTAATTTTGAATAAATACCGTGAAAAAAGGTCTGATCACTAATAACCAAGCACAACTTGTTCATAATGGTGATTTAAATGGTTTCAGCACGAGCTGGATCATTCATCCGACCAGAAGGTCTCATCTTTTATGCCGGATATTTATTGGTCTTTTGGCCATTGCTCTATTTCATGTACCAGCGACTTTCATCAGTGCCTGATGATAGGCATAGGCAGAAAACGAATAGATGGCTCTTGTTAGCTAACGTGTTTCTAGCCTTTGGCGACACGCTTGCTCTAATCGGGTATAGTCTTGGACAGTTCAAAATCGTGGGCACTGATGGGTATGGAACATTTACCTTTGCAGGGATCACGCAACAAACGGCAATTCTTGGTGTCATTGCTACTTCTCTCACGATGTCATGCTACTACTTATTCCTAGCGTTATATTATCGTGATAAATTTCACGAGGGACAGAATGATACCCTGATGTGGATCATTTATGTTCTCTTTATTGCGAGAATCCTCTTGCATTTCAATCCATCTAACGTATGGTTCATCTCGCTATTACCAAAAGGAACGCCAAACTATTCAGCATGGATCAGAAATGCTCCTTTATTTGTCTACGGATTGTTAGCAACTTTACTAATCGGTTGGAAAGCATATCAGATGAATGTTTCAAGTGAGGATGCTAATCAAACTCAATATCGGAAAAACATCCTTCTCGCAGTGTTGGCGATCTTGTTTTCATACTTCTTCTATGCACTCGACATCTTTTTTGCGCATCTTCTTCCTTTGGAAGTCATTGGACTAGCTTACGTGCTTAAAACCATTGCTTACGTGGCAGCTGCTGTTTTCATGTTCAGAGCGGAGTTTCGTCAACCCTTTTAGATTATTCTTTTCCTTTTTAATTATTTATTGTTCTACTTGTTCCTAATGTCTGATTTTTTGCATCAATATCATCACGAGAAGAAGTACCATGAAAACCATTGCTAGCAGCACCATTGCAACGAAAACTGTTGGTTCCCATGTTAAAAGGCCATTTATAATGACAATAAAAATAGCAGTTCCCAGTATAATAAGCCCTTTTTCCCATTTCTGACGTTCATCTACCATCTTTTTCTTTAGGAGACGTGTATATTCATCGCTGGACAGGAATCGCAACAAGTAGGAGTGACTTCTTGCTTGGGGCGTGCTTAGGACAAGAAACAGCATCACGACAAGAAGGAATATGAGTGATAGAAGAAAAATGGTAGTGATGAAAATCTGGGCAAGAGAAGAACCAAAAAATAGCAGTAATGCTAAGGTGATTAGAAGAGCCATGGTCTCGAGGAGAAGGGGTAATCTTACCATTTTTTTGAACAGAAAAAGATGTTGTCGCGTGGAACTCATTTTTCTCCCTCAATAATTCGGGTATCTGTCTTGTCTTTACCTCACTGAATGATTACCAAATATTTACGACTATACCAGCTGGAACTAAAATACCATACTTCCTTGTGGTCATCCACCAAATCACTCCCATCACTAATGCTTTAAATATTACATAGAGAAAAATTTCACTTAGAATCATGCGTGAAAGAAAGGAAATCGTTAACAATTTTCCCAAAGGATTAGTCAGAACAGCAAGGATAATATCCATGAAAATGCTAATGAAAGCCACTATAATGAGAGTCCTTGCAATGACCAGAGTCTTCTTGATTTGCCGAATGTCAGAAGGATACATGAAGAATTTCGATAATATAGCCTCTACCGAGAAACCGATGAGGAAGTTCTGGGGAACAAGATAGGTGGCTCCCGTGAGGAGGAGGACAATGACAACAGATGTCATATCTGGGTAGGTGGCAAAGAAAGGAATGTCAACCCTCAAGTAGATTTCCATCGCTGAATACATGATAATGAGCAGGTAATGGATGAACAGAGCAATGAAAGAAATTAATAATCCCCGAGAGGAACTGAAAAACATCTTCTTTTGCTTTTTTGCGAGGTTTTCGTTCTTTTTTACCGCATTAGTTCCTTTCATTTGAATTTCACCAAGAAAGTTTCATAATAACTGATTTGAGGATGCATTACTTTCACGTGCTATAAAATTGCATTTATTATTTCCGTCTCCGTCTAAATCAAATTAAGTAAGCGTGAATGAATTATTGGTGAATGATCATACGATATGCCATCCATCATCGATGCATCAGTACATTAATCTTTAATCATTTGTAAGTTCAAAGATCTAAAGATATTCTCTTTTTTTCCATTAAATTGAGACAATGAAACAGTTTAATCAAGGGAAAGAATAAAAAAATGAAATTAATGCAGGAATGGAGCATTTAAATGTTGCCAGTTGCTATAGGCCCATCATTAACAAGATGCTGCTATTAATTAATTGCACCATGGGTACCAAGGCGGACAGTTTAGATTTCCACCCCCGATGGGGCCATTATACACACCGCCCCCACAATCAGTTGATATGTCTCCCGTACTTGAGCACGGTGTTGCTTCAGGTGGATTATCAGCCAGCGAACTAGAAACAGCAGCCATCCATGGGAGGGAGGTCACTAAGAAAGCCAAGATTATTACAACATTTGCCCGATTTTTTCTTGGATTATTTATTTTTGACTGACTGACTGACTGACTGACTCATTTGACGTTCACCCACCGCACGGTTTTAGGATAGAGTTAATAAATGTTATTAATGATGAATACTCATTGAAATCTCCTTAATGATGGCTATTTAATGAGATTTTGGATAGAATGAGATCTCTCAAATTTCATACATTTTGAACTTTCTAATCCAACGATACCATATTAAACACCTGAACTGGGCATTCTTACTTACTTGCCTAATTTAAATTCAATTTATATATAAAAAGAACGCGAATGGTAAAAATAGACGATGAAACTCCTCTAAAGCTCTTAGTTATCTTATGTATGAGGCCAATGAACTGTTAACAAGAGTACTAACCACGGAAACGCGTGGTCCTGTAATTCATTCTAACACATCAAGTATAGGTATGTATAATTACCTCATTTTTTCTCTAATGCTGAAGCTGCTCCTTGATGATATTATCATAAATTTTATTAATCGAATGCATGAAAAGATAATAAGGAGAAAAATTAAGTCCAATATCCTCGAAATTTCTTTAGTGTGCAATAATAAGTTAAAATAAGATTAAAAGAGATTTGGTCAACCATAAAATAACGGATTATTTTAATTCTAACAACCACTCTGTCCATTAAGGTGATGACTAATGAATGGGGTTCAATACCTTGATGATCATTTCAAAAACCGCAACCGTAAAAACCGTAAAAGTAGAATAAGAATGAAAGCGTCTTTTCAACGCCTAGTACTCGTCATTGCAGTGTTGTCAGTAATGACCATCACCACTTTCTCGGTGAGTAATACGGAAAGGGCCACAGCTGGCATAATTTTTACATGGGGAAAGAATCTTTGGGGGACCAGCAAGCATGACAAGCCGCACGCCACTGTCATCCATGGATCTTACATCTACATTGCCGGTGCTCTCTATAAAGATCACATTGTAGAGAACGCTAAACAACTGTTCCGAGTAACAAAACATGATCTCAATGGAAATTATCACGGAAAAGATAAAGGTGACTGCGTTAATTCCATCATAGGTGACATAGTCCAAGCGGAAGGCATTACCAAGGATGTTAATGGAGACATCTATGTTACGGGACACATTCGCTGTTTTTCTTGGAATGAAAAAGTTAAATTCAAGGTATATGATGAATATGGCAATAAAATAGATCAACGGACGTTTCACATCCATCGCGGTGAAGCTGAAGGACTATTGATGAAACTTAGCGGATCTAATCTGCGCATTTTGTGGACTGAAACACAAAGGAGTGGAGATGAAACAAAAGGTACTGGAATCATCACCTCCTCAGATAATAACTATGTTTACGTGGCTGGTCATTACAAGGGATCTCGGTTTAAGATGGATGGTGATACTTATCTTTATAACAAAGGTAATTTTGACGTGTTCATCGCTCAATACACGACAAGCGGCTCTCCAGTTTCGGCAATTGGAATTGGTGGTGTAGATGATGAAGGAAAGCCACACATCACGCGGGATAGCTGGGGAAATCTCTATGTAACGGGATATTTCCGCAGCTCCACGGTTTATGTTTATGATAAACATTCAATCATTGCCACCATTAACAAGGTCAGCGACGGCAGTGACGTTTTTGTCGTGAAATTGACCCCTTCACTTGACCTTGTTTGGGCAAAAGCTTTTGGTGGCCCAAGTGATGATAGAGAAGTCAGCATCACTACTGGTGATGGAAATTTTGCTGACGATATCTATGTTACCGGGTATTTTGAAAACTGGCTCCTTCTTCCAGGGATCGGATACCTAAACGGGAAAGGAGGCAAGGATGTTTACGGAGTTCTGATCAAGAGCGACGGCAGCTTTGGTGGTGGGATTGTAATAGGTGGAATAGGTGACGAAAAAAGTTATGACATAAAGGTTGTCCCAAATACAGGACGCATTTTCATCACAGGATCATTTAGCAGTCAAACTCTCCAAATAGGAAATTATGTTCTACAGTCGCAGGGCGGAAAAGATGTCTTCCTCGTCGAACTAGATCGATTCGGAACTATTTATTCAGCCGGTAGTGCTGGAGGATCTGGTAGTGATGAAGGAACTGCACTAGCGACAGCTAATGGCATTGTAATCCTAGCCGGAATTTATGACAGCAATCCAATGTACATTGGCTCTTATCCTCTTTATAAACAAGGCTCGGGATCTGATGCTTTTTTCATGCGATTAAACCATTACGTGTAATCAGCAAATAAAGAATCGTGATGCGGAGTTCTTGCACTCTTTCATCTTTTTCTGTTTTCAGTTCACCCGAGCTTATGTAAGCCATGTTATT
>JAJRXH010000058.1 GCA_024276395.1 archaeon | reverse complement strand
GAGGATATTAAGCCAGAAATTAAAGATGCATTCGTCCGGGATTAAGGTAGTGATCATGCCATACTTCGAGATTATTTATTAATTTTTTTCGTTTTTTTGATTACAAATTTTTTTGTAAGCAATGAAAATAAAATTAAGACAACAGTGATGTTAATAATATTAGGTAGTGGAGTTGTGTTATTAGAAGTAATGGAAACTGATGAAGATCTTGAGGAAATTTCTTGCTTCAAAACAACGTGTAAAGACCACTCAAATACTTGAGATGCCTCTGATGCTTGCACGGTCCAAAATATGTGCAATTTCATATCGTTCACGATACTTCGGGTGAATGTGGTGTTCATAAAAAATTCCATTTTCAAGTCAACTGACCAATTCGTTAAATTATCTAATAAGGTTCCATTCTTCTGATAACCCATCGTGTGATTAATGGCGTAGATCCCATTTTCCTTATCATATGTATAAGTAAGAGAGTATGGTGGCACATCTATTCCCATAAAGCTTGTGCTGTTAGTTCCTTCCTCTGTAGGAGGATATTTAGTCATTAATCGTTCATAATAAGAAGCATTATTGGTGGTAAAAATTGGTAATCCAGCCTGTTCTTCTTGGAAGCCTAGATCAACTCGTTGAAACTTATAGTTATCTGGTGCGGTTTTCATCATTCCATGGACGAAAATCAATGTCATCAATCCATAATGATAGGGAGCAAGCCACCCATTAACGTATGAGAACGTATCTCTACCATCACTCGTTTTTGGATTGATTTCGCTTTGATTAACCAGCGTGGCACTTCCTAGTAAAGCATCATCCTCACTAACGTCTACCACATCCAGCACTTTAATCTGAATAGAGTCTGTTGGTATTTCTAGGTAGGTTTCATTGTGATAGACCGTTCCATTAACACTATTGAAGATTATGTCTTCAATGACATCATACGTGAAGATGTCTCCTCTATTTACGGAAATAGGCATAAAAGCAGCAGCGTTAGCCTGCTGAATGTTTACATTTACTCCTATTAGGATGATAAAGAGAAGAACGATAACTAAAGCATTAAAAAATCTCGCTGGAAGGCGTTCATACCAATGATATAAATTTCGAACTTTCTTACTTTTAAAGGTCATCGTAGCATTCCTTCTTTTTTTATTTAAAGAATTACAGATTTCTTATCGTTTTAGATTTCTTCTTTCAAAGTCTCTCCCTTCATTTATCAGGTAAGTGGAACGTATAATTCTGATGGGGGTGAAGAAAATGTTTTTGCATGTTAAACATAAGCTGCAATAAATCACATCAATGAGGTAAGTGACTAATTGGATGGAATGGCAACAACCCCCACATTAAAGGTTTAATTAACCAGTAACTTTGGAGATCTGTTATGATGAAAGGCAAAAAAGGATGAAGAGGGAGAGATCTTCCCATGATGCTGGTGTTGATTATTATTGCTTTTTTAACATGTGCGGTGTTGCTTGATGCTGCCATTCATTATCCCTGGAGCTTGTCACATTTCTTGAATTCACTCTTGCATCCTTCTTATTAGACCAATCGCAAAGGGTGCAAGAAGTGCACTTAGAAAGAGAATGGCTAGAGTCACGGTAGCAACGAATTCTGGTCCCAAGATATCGGGTTGTGGTGATTCTATTTCTTCGGTTCCGGTTCCAGATGCGGTAGGTGTGGTAGCTTCTGAAGTATCTGTTGCTTCGCCTGTAGTAGATGCGGTAGTGGTTGTCGTGGTCGTGGTACCGCCGTCATTGTCAGCAGCACTAATAGTCACAGTTACGATAGTAGAAGCCTTGCCAGTTCCCATTACATTCACAGCTACTACGTAGTACTGATAAGATTTTCCAGTAGTCACCGTTGTGTCATTGTAGCTGGTTTCCGTGATATTTCCAATGATTTCGAAGTTACCACCAGAAGTATTTCTATAAATCATGTAGTGACTGATGGGAGCGCCTCCATTATCTGAAGGTGGAGACCATATCAGATAGACAAAACCATCCCCGACTTGAGCAGTGAAGTTAATGGGAGCGTCCGGCACGGTCATTGGGGTAGCATTAACCTCCTCGGAATATGCGCTTTCCCCTTCAGCATTGACGGCAGTTACCACGTAATAGTAGGTTTGGCCATTTGTGAGATTAACATCGGTAAAGCTTGTTACGCTAGTATTTCCGACAAGGATATGTAGCCCGCCTGAAGTGTCAGAACGATATATTTTATATTCGATTATGCCATAGCCTCCATCATTCGTGGGCACTGTCCAGCTGAGAGTTACATTTTGATCTCCAACTCGTAGTACATGGAGGTTAGATGGCGGATCTGGTTTAGTCCCAGGTTTATCTGACACTTCTTGTGAGTAAGATCCTTCACCGTCGTCATTAACTGCTGTAATGACATAGTAATAGGTTTGACCATTTACCAGGCCAGTATCATTGTACGCCAGGGTACTTCCAGCTGTAATGTTCGCAACTTGGACATATCCGCTGCCACTTTGATTGGAGCGATATACCAAGTAATACTTGATTGGAGACCCACCTTGATCGCTTGGAGACTCCCACGTGATATAAATCCATTCGTTTCCGTGTCGTGTGGTGACATTTTGGGGAGCACCTGGAACAGCACCCGCGGTCACTTTTACTTCATTAGAAGCAGGACCCACGCCAAGGGCATTTTCTGCTTTCACGATATAATAATACGTGCTGCCACTAGTTACTGAAGTGTCGTTGTAATTAGTAACTGATGCAGACACATTAGCAATGTTGGTGGTGTAAGGACCTCCAGCAGTCGTGGAACGATAAATGAGATACTGCGTGATGGCTGAGCCACCGTCGTTAGTTGGTGGTTGCCATGTCAGGTACACCCACCCGACACCACCTTGGCCAGCGAGATTTTGTGGTGCACTTGGTGGACCAGTGGGTGTTGCCGATGCTTCCGTGGAAGTCGGTCCTTCACCAATGGAATTTACGGCACTGACGACATAGTAATAAGTTTGCCCATTCACCACGCTAGTGTCAGTGTAGGTAGTCGTGGTACCATCGGAAGTATTGGCAATGTTGGTATATGACCCTCCTTGTGTAGTTGAACGGTAAATCTTGTATAACAAGATCTGTGATCCTCCATCACTTGCAGGTGGGTCCCATGTGAGCGTAACAGATCCCGAGGTTGCCGATGCTTGTAGATTTTGGGGAGCTGATGGCACATCAACGACATTCACGTTTACTTCCGTGCTGTTGAGTCCCGTACCTAGACTATTTACTGCAGCTACCATGTAATAATACGTATTTCCAGCATTCACAGAAGTATCACTGTAGGTTGTTTGACTGGAGGGAACTGTTGTAAGGAGAGAATAACCACTGCCACTCGTGGTTGATCGATAGATTCGATACTCCGTGATGGGATCTCCTCCATCATCAGTGGGTGCTGTCCAGCTCAAATCGACTTGTAATTTTCCAGAAACCTTAGACGCTTGTAGATTTTGAGGAGCTGCAGGTACAGCCTTAAAAGTATAGGAAGTTAAGACACCCGTGCTGTCATGAGTTGAGGTTAGGTCATCATCTCTACTACTTACCGTGTATGCCCACGCGAGGCCAGTAGTAGTTCCAGGTCCGATGGGAAAGTCATAACGATCACCAGTATCCAGTGCACGTTTGAACTCGATGATGGTATCAGTAGAATTCTCACTTGAGGCTGCGACAGAATTGTTCACGTCATTTGTACCTCCCAAGCTAGTGTCAGGGGAATGTGAGAACGTACCGTCACCGTAGTTATCTTGAATTACCGTGCCTCCATTTGCTGTATCATGATAACCGATAATGATGTCGAGATATCTCATCGAAGTTGTTGAGGATAAGTTGAATCCTATGCTTATCCAGCCCAGTGCACGAGCATGAATTGCCATGTACAAGATTCCATTACTTCTATCGATGGTATAATGCATCCAAAAAGCTTGTCCCGTGCCAGCATTATATTCTAAGGTTTCCTTAACTTGATACTCACCAGAACTGATCGTACCATCAATGACAACTTTTGCTGTAGTCGTAATCACTGGTGCCTTTTTGATTGACGTTAAAGCTATTCCGTCATTGAGGTCCTTCGTGCTTATTGATGAGAGGGGATTAACTTGTTCTTTACCATAAAGAATCGAACCCACGATAATTGTCGTGAGAATGAAAGAACTTATCAATAGGGTAATCTTCCATTTATTTACTCTTTTAAAGATATAAAATACACGTGTCATGCCATTTTTTAATTTTGACTTGTTCATAGTTCACCCCTCATTTAGAATTGATAAAATGCAAGATATTCATCTCAAGCATCAAAACTTGAGGTTAAGCCTAATTTATTGGATCATAAAAATTCCTTTTTCATAGATGTTATGTCTCTCGCTAAATATATGTAATTCTGCTGTTATCATAGTTGAATCCCAATTTCACGTTTGATAGGGACTGATAAGATTTTCATTCCACAATAAATAAAAAATATCGCAAAAAAAATTGAAAAGAAATTTTATCAACGATTACGCGAATGATCCTAAAGTCATTTTTAAGAGGTTCATCCTAGACAGTCCCAATTATGAGATTAATTACGATTTTATTATAATAGAGAAGCTTCGCATTTTTTATCGGAAAAATGATTCGCGTCGTTGGAATGCAGTGATTCTTCTGTCATTACAGAGATAACAAGTTCTTTACATTAGCTAGGTTTTGGAATGACACTAGAATCCCTTGTAAGCGATGTTTTTATCTTACCACTCAAGGCTGTCGAGGTAACTTTCGATGATGGTGGAGTCATGGCCAACACGTCTTAATCATCGATAACACGATAGCTGATATGTTCTCACGGACTTGGACCTCTGATATTTGAAAAAGTGCTGCCATCTTTTCTTATGTTAAAAAAACGTTTTTTACCCATTACTCCAGGTTGATGTACTCACCAATAGTTTTTGCAATGAGAAGTGGGTTGGTACACTATTTGACATTTTTCTCTGTTAATTGTAACATTTCTTTCGAAAATAACAGATAACTCATACATACTTTTGCCTACTATGAATTCGTTTTGCCCATCAGTGTTCATCAGTAAATAGCAGTCATTTGAACTACTATGCCTTCCTTGGACAGAATCGACAGTTCTCTGGTGCGTGAAAGCAAGAATGTGATACTTATCAAGATATCATCCGACAATTTTTAATTCTTCATAATCTGGAATCTTCTTTTGACATCAAATGTACAAATCCCTTGAAAGTTGAGATTTTTCTCCATCCCCACAAAGACTAGCATAATCAAGATAGGCAATCCCAATAAATCATCGTTCGTGCTAGCCATTAGAAATTACCTTCTTATGGTATCACCAGTTTTGCGACTCTTACGATGAATTTATTGCTACTTGCTTGTTGCAAACAATCATAGAATGAACGTGTGGGGTGCAGCCTAATACTGTAAGGCACTTTTTTGGCGAGTACTGAGCCGAAAAATCCGACACTTTCCTTCCTTTCCGCATCGCGGGGACACGACCGATACTTTTACATCATGAAGAAACAGATCGATCAGTGGTGACGAAAATGATCTTGCGGGGAAGGAAAGTCCGAAAATGGTTACGCCTCGAGTCACGTGTTCGTCTCCTGAAAATCATCCCAGATTCG
>JAJRXH010000057.1 GCA_024276395.1 archaeon | reverse complement strand
TTTTTTATCACAAAACATAATTAGACCAATCATAGACGCTGAAACAACACTAACAGCAATCATTAGTAACTTGAACGAATTACTAGGACACCAGGACGATGATATGCCACAAGTAAGGCAAAACGTGTTAGCGATGCTTATGCATCTCGCACGAACTTTTTATCACACATCAATTGCCACTCAATTAAAAAGAGCAGACACGCTAGCTGATATCTTCGAAAAAGAATATGAACTTGCTTATTGGAGGGGAGTACTCGAAAGAGAAAGAATCATTAATTACCTCAAAGACCAGGTACATCAAATAGAGAGATTTGAGGGATGCTTTGAAGACACCAAGAAAGATTTAAATGACTTCAAGCAACGACTCCAAATCTTGGACTCTAGCCTCAAATTCTTTGGTCAACTCATCTTGATGATGATGAAAAAAGTTACCTCCACCCCAGCACCCCCATTCATCCTTCAAGAGGAATTACAAGAAAGTTTTGCACTTCTAAATGCTGAAACCAACCTCAAAAATCTCTTCTCCGAATTAATTGAACTCTACTATGAAACAAGAAGAAGTGATGCCAATCAAGTGGAAGCAGAGCGAATCCTAAGAAGCTTGCGATTAATGTATGCTCTAAGTACCAAGGCGCTCGACATCATCAAGGATACTTATCAAGAGACGGTTCTCTTATTTTATGATGCTGCCGAACCACTCTATGAAACGTTCCGGACCGAGGTTGAAGGTACCCAAAAAATTCTAGACCTCATTGAAGTCCGCTTGCAAAGAAAACCCCATATTGATCTTCTAGATGTCGCCAAAACTATCGATGTAATCAGTTGGGGACTAGAAGATTTCGATTTAAGGGACTTACTCACGGAATCCCGAGAAAAACTCTCCAAAATAACCAAGACTCAGCTATCTGGACTTGATCAAATTCTAGAAAAAGCACAATTACTAATCATCGAGGGAACCATCGGTACGTAACAATCCGCACGAAAAGTCTCGTCATCCCAGACAACTCAGTCCACCTCTATAGTGTCAAGGGCATCATCCAGAGCTTTTCTTGTAATTCCAGTATTAAGGATTGTATATCGATCTCTAATTGTTTGACCTAGTCTCATTGCCTCATAAAAAATTTCTCTATCAATTCCAATCTCTTTTAACGTAGTCGGTACTTCAACTTTTTCAAGCAAGTATTTCTGTTTCTTCCAATCTCCCCCATGAAAATACATCATCACGACGGAAGCAATCCCGGTCTGAAAACCATGATGCGCACCACTAAAGGTATCATGGGTCAAGGTCATCAAATCAAGTGCATGACTAATCAAGTGTTCACTTCCGCTTGCTGGACGACTGCTACCAGCAATGCTCATTGCAACGCCGCTACTAGCGTGTGCCTTTATCAAGACTCTCACTCCCCGTTCGCTCCGATCCTTTGAGATTAGGTCAATATCTTTCTCTACCAATCGAGCTGTCATCAAGCCAAAGGTCGCTGCATAAACATCAAAAGATTCACCCTTTATTCGGTGTGCCATTTCCCAATCTTTGATGGCTACAAACTTCGCTAACAAGTCACCAACACCAGCAGCCAAGTATGTAAATGGTGCCTGTGATATGAGGACAGTATCTCCCACGATCGCCAATGGCGAAACTGGAACATAACGAGGTAATTTTCCAGTTTTCATAGATTTGTCAAGCTCATATCTTAGTAGGAAGCCAATGTAAGGTGATGCAAAACCATCATGAGACGCATTGGTAGGAATCGCAATGTAAGGCGATCCCGAAAATGAAGAAAGAATTTGGGCCTGATCAATCACTGATCCACCGCCTACAGCAAGAATGGTATTCTTCGAATTTTCCATCCGCTGCGCAATCCCGGGTAGCTCCGAAACATCTCCAGAAAGTTCCACCACCTCCCATTCCATAATTGTCTTGCTTTCACTCACGAGAGGAACGATCCGACTATCTACTATCTCTTTCGTAGCAGTTCTCCCACAACAAATAATGACACGTCTAACCTTTAGATCTTCAAGAATTTTTGGAAGTTTTTCCACAGCATTCTTGCCATACAAGACTTTCCTTGGAATTTCCACTTTTTCAATAGCTCTATTAGACATCAACACCACCAAAATGAGCGAAAAAACAACGAATCCCTAATTTTCATAATCTCCTCAACGTGTCACGATCTTTTTATTTTTCCTTCATTGAATGACACGTCAAAAAATGTTGATCTCACTGATGAAAATGACGACACTTCACCAGAAAAATTCACGTGCAACTCAATAAATCACCTTAACCTGCACTTACCTCGAATTCAAGGACCAATCATAAGGAAAATACCGAATTCTAATGCTTTTTCTTCCTTTAATCTGTCTAATTTCATGTACAGCCGTATATCTCTGAATGAATGCAATCACGCCTCCAACCACATTGAAATCCTTTCGATACCACTTGAAAATCGGATTCAAAAACAACGTTCTCGTCTCTACATCGAAATGAACGTGTTTTTGATCATTCACGAAAGAAATGATCAATTGATCCAATAGTGAATTCAAGTTCTCTGCACTAAAAAGCTCTGGTGGCAATCTAGGACAACTCACGCTACCACAATTAATAGCAAAATGAATCCGTGGATCTCTGTACTTCTTGCGCAAGATGTGATTTTCAATCGAGTAAAGACTTAATTTTTTGCCACCAACACTAAATCTCCGTAGATAAAAGAATTTTATCTTATTCCAAAGACCTAAATTCCCATTCCAAGAAATATTTTTTTCCAACTCAATCAATACGCCCTTGATTGTCATAACGTTATATGCATTAAGCCAAAATACAAGTTCTTCATTAACTTCCATCTCCACGACATCTACGGTTTCTATTTGCCCCAATAATGCCTTGAAATGAGAATCCTTCTCCAATCCCTCGTAATCTACTCGTCCGATGTCATCCATCCATTCCTGCAACAACAGGAAATTTTCAGGACGCTTTCGAAACATTCGCATCATGGTGTCATATTCTAACATCCGTTATTAATTGTCTTCTTGTGACAAACTGTACAACAAGCGAAGAATTCTTAACGCTCGAGTATCAAAAGTAACATGTAAACAGTAAGGGCCCGTAGCTCAGCATGGATAGAGCGTTGGCCTTCTAAGCCAAAGGTCACGGGTTCGAATCCCGTCGGGCCCGCCAAAGATCTCTTATTTTTCTGAAGACGGCTATATTCTTCTTTTCAAGCATTAACAAGATTCAAGATGTTCTGTGGCGAGTTATTCTCCAGAGAGCTACTCAGTTATCGAGAGTTATTCACTTGTCCTTGGAGTATTTAAAGGAACAAGTAGGTCTTTAAAACATCTTTCAAATGACGGGGATGACAATAACTCTCCTCATTTTAACATCTAAAGTTCTCATTTTTCTTTCAACTGGTATTACGAATTATTTCTCGCGCATGATTTATAAAAGATGGAAAGTCTTAAAAAACAGTTCAACTGTTGAATAGTTGGTACAACGCATCGACATATCAACACTTGGAGGTAAAAGAGCTGCCCCACACCATCATAAAGGCGATGCCAAAAAGCGTGCAGGTAGTATATAAATCGCTAAAAAGAAAAGGACCACTTTGCACTAGTGACTTAAGTAGAATTAGTGGTTATTCTGAACGCACGGTTCGAAATGCATTAAAAAAACTGATGGATATAGGATTAGTTGAACGAAAGATAAACATTGAAGATTTAAGGAAACCATTTTTCAAAATAATCTCATAAACGAGTTATTCTTCCTTTTTTTCAGTTTTATTATTTTTAATTGGTGAAAACAGAACTTTTTTTGTCCGAGATTCACGAAATTTCTTGAGAATGCCTTGCCTTACTGCTTGGTTAAGATAATAAGAGGCGGTACTTCTCTTGATGTTAAAATATCTCGCTAACTCATCGGCCGACATTGCTCCTTTTTCACGAATGATTGAAACAACATCTGACACTCGGTCTTGATGCAAGTCGGTATCTTCTTTTTTC
>JAJRXH010000056.1 GCA_024276395.1 archaeon | reverse complement strand
TGGATGAGGTCACTTTTTCAGCAGATCGCAACGATAACTTGTACGTGGAAGCAGATATGATTGTCACGACAACTTTCGAAAGTTTCCGTGAAGAACTTTTATCCTTGGTAATGGGATCACTTTTTTTCTGAATTACGTGAAACAATTGGGTCTACCATGGACGACACATCAGAAGTGGACACCTAAGACCTTCATTACGTGTAGGAACAAGCAAGAACGCAAATTTTTTCTTTTTTAAATTTTTGAAAAGAGTGAGCTTGTCATTTACCTGAAGCAAGAAAAAGAGGATGGGTGAGAAAAGAAAGAGGTATTTCTTTCTTAGATGGTACTAAGAATGGCACTTGGGCCTTGTTCTTGATATTCTTTCTTGGTGACCCACAACCTCTGGAAGGTCTTTAATGAGGCCAAGATAGAACCGCCGATCCACACGGAATATCTTCTTTCTGGAGGCGCCACGATTCGGACGTCCACGCTTTCTGGTACTAACTCGCGGAGTTCCTTGGTCAGACGCTCACGGAGACCTGGGAACATGGTAGTTCCACCAGAGAGCACGATGTTTTGATAGAGTTCAGCTCTAAGGTCGATGTCACAAGCCATGATACAATCATAGACGGCCTTGTGGAGTGGTGGGATTTCGTGCTTACCGAGAAGTCCTGGGTTGAACAAGGCTTCAGGAGCCAAGAATCGTTCGGCGCCAATGGTGATGACTTGTCCGTCAGGAAGGGTGTATGTCTTTTCAATGGATGTGACCTTTTCGGCCATTTTCTTTTCCTTTTCAATGTCCAAAGCCACATAACAGAGTCGTTCCTTGATGTCACGGACGATTTCCATCTCAGCGGTGGTCTGGAAGGTGTAACCACGGGCCCTGAGTAATCTCTGGAGATAGCGCGTGATGTCACGACCAGCAAGGTCAATTCTGGTGATGGCATGATCGATGGCGAATCCTTCATAAATAGGGACACAGTGAATGACTCCGTCACCAGCGTCAATGACGAGACCAGTCGTTCGTCCAGAAGCATATAACGAGAGAACAGCCTGCATGGCCACGTAGAGGGCTGGCACGTTGAAGGTTTCAAACATGATTTCAGCCATTCGTTCACGGTTTTGCTTTGGATTCAAGGGAGCTTCAGTCAAGAGAACAGGATGTTCACTAGGATTAACGCGAAGGTCATTGTGGAAGGTAAAGTTCCATATTTTTTCCAAGGCGTCCCAATCAGTAACAATACCATGTTCAAGAGGATAGACAAGGCGTAACACACCTCGGAGGTTCATGGCTTCTTCGCCAACGAAATATTCACGGACATAGTGATCAACATCAGACATAATACTTGCATACTTGGGATAACCAACCACGGTAGGGAAGACGGAGCGAGGTTGATCCTCACCAGAAAACCCGTTTTTGGAGAGACCCGTTCCATTATCGATTATTAGGGCTTTTCCACTTATGGCTTCACTCATTTTTCATCTACCTCAGATTGCGTTTCAAGTTTATTTCGTGGGGTTTTTCTATCTGAATGGTGGTGGCACGGTTGCAAAAACCGTTTCACTCAATTTCCGACAAAATTCTCTTTTGGATGAGCTGATCTTTCAGCTCCTTCATGAAACCAAATGCGGTTCATTCTTTATAAGGTTTTCTCACGAATGGTTAATCATTCTTTTTTTAAGGAGCAGTAGAAAAATCATAGGAAATACGTAATACATTACGATTCTACTTGAAAATCGCTTGAAATTTCTTGTTGTTACGTTAATTTGCGGGAGCATATTTAATCAAAAATGAAGGTGTGCAAGTGGGGATGAGTTGTCATGGATGATATTTTGAAGATAGTTCCATTCATTGAAGAACTAGAAGAGTTCGGAAAGCTGTATCGGCAGTGTTATCCGCAGGTCATTCAATTTTGGGACTGGAATTTTCGTTTTTATCTCAAGAAGAAAAAATTCAGTCCTGGAAAGAAGAAAAAAATCGGAAAATGGTCACCAATACTTAAATTATTGCAAGAAAAATCAGTGAAGGGAATTTTCAATCTTAGTTGTGGTAACATTCGGGAATTCCTGCAATTTTTGGAAATGTTTGTTCCTTCAAGGCTTTTGCAAAGAAAATTACTCTTGAACGTTGATGTTGTCCCAGCTACGATTGAGCATGCTAATGTTTACTTGAAAAATAGAGGTTTTCGGAAAATAGAGATATTTTCTTCTCATATGATCTGGGAACATCCAAAAATTAAGGATTTCAAGATTTTAAATTGCACTGGTGATGCAAATGCCATCTTGAAATTGTTAGAAAGTCCATCACTAGTTGAAAGTAGCCTTGATTGGGCTTTAGTTTGGCTTGATGGTATTTCGAATCTTTTACCTCCTTGTGCCAAAATTAATTCTTTTGATCGTTTAGAAGAATCTCCATATCATCATCTTTTCCTGAAAATTTTTCCATTTTTCTCTTGGTCTCACGTGACATGGCTTTACTTGAGTCCAGATGGAAAAAGTATGGTTGTCAAGCTGAAATTTTATCGCGATGTGCTCTGGAAGGCATCGCCTTCGTTATTTCATCGATGTTTCTTGGTAGAAGGATCTTGGAAAGGCACGACGAGAGATTCGGCTTTCATCATTGAGTCTTTTTCCTTTCGAGAATTAAACGAGCGAAAGCTACATAAAATTGAACACGAATTGAAGAAGAAAAAGCCTTTACACAGCATCAGTGTGGTTGTAGAAGATGAAAATGGAAAGTTATCTTATCTTGGCTATTTCGTCACTCCTTCACATCTTGCATCAGCACTAGCACAACTTAGATCGAAGGTTTCGTGGAGGATTGATGAGAAAGTGCATCCCACTCCTCAAGTGACCATAAATTCACGGCATTTTGTCAAGAACTTTTACATTTCCGTGATTAACCAGTCTTCTTGAACGTTAAATAGGTGGAAGGTTGATTCAGAATTAATGAATCTGAGTTGCTTGATAGTTTCAGATGGAGTGAATCATTAGGATTGAAGCTGGTAAGGATTATTTCACGAAGAAACGTGGGGTCTTCTGTTAAAGTAAAGGTAATTACTATTTTCTTGATGTTAATTTCTGTCAAGTTTACCTGAGAGAGACTCGTGGAGTTAAGGATGGTTATTGGAGTGGGATTAGCTAATTCTGTGAGGGTATGCTTTTCTTGGTAAATGAGGGAGGTATTGTCAGCTAAGTGAATGGTGACGTTAATGTTGAGAGTTTGGGTTCCTCGCAATTGATAAGAATCTCCAGAAAAATCTAACAACAATTCCAAGTTTTCAAAGCGTGTTGTCTGTTTCTGGCTGGAATTGATGTTGCTCAAGGGTCCAATGAGGCTTACCTTGTAACCCTCGTCATTAACTAGTTGTAAATCTAATAAACCGCCAAAGTCATCGGTGCCATCACGCATCTTGAAAAGAAAATAATATTCAGTGCTTAAGACAAGGGAAAAATATTGAGGATTGTCCAATAGTGCAATCAAGGTGCTGTATTGGAGATACTGGAGATCAAAGCTATTCCACCAATAATAAATGGGAGTGGGAACAACAACATAAGTGAATCCGAAGGAGGAAAGAAACTTTTCTGGGAAATAAGATCGATAGGGTTGTAGATCCTTGAGACTTAATGGAGAGCTCATGAAGGATAAGACATCTTTTGCGGGGAAAGCTGCAAGCCAAGGACGTTTATTGATGGGTAATTCTGGTGGAATCATCATCACTTCTAACGTGGGCATATCAGTCTTTGCACCGATTCCTGGTACATTGAAGCTGAGCACTCCGTCAGTAGGACTGAAATGTAATTGCAAATATTCGATTACTTGTTGATAGGAGTCATCTTGGAAGAGGACAACGGTTTCAACAACAGCATCGATGTTTCCTCCTTCAGATACAAAGACGGAAGCTGGGACTATCAAAGGGACTACAAACAAGATGATGAAGGCAAAGGTACTGACCAATGGAGTAACTCTTGTTATCTTAGCAATCCATTTCACCTTGTTGGTATTGGTCGTGATTTTCATGTGGCCGATGGTTAGAATTTTCTTGATGAATGAACGGGGATTTAATAATAGGGAAATGAACAGCAAACCTAGGATGCCCAGCAAGAGCATCATGGACATTTCTTGATAATAATTGCGGGCGGCTTGAAGATAGCTTAACCCAATCTGATTACGCGTTGCTGGGTCTTGGTAGTTAAATAATAATGAAAGATTGGGGATGTAATAGTAGTTCAAAGGTGCCAACGCTAGAAAAGCGAGTAATTTTGTCTGTGGAACCATACCAAGATCTTTTTTACCGTTTTCTAGCCATTTCAAGAGCACATCAAGTCCATGCACGCTAATAATGACTAATGGTACGATGATAAGGGAGAGGTATCGTGCCGAGGAGTTTCCATAATAAGTGGTCCAAATGAGGATGTACATTCCTAACCAGATCACGAGCATGCGGTAGCCATCACCCTTGATGATTCCCAATATCTTGAAAATACCCCAAAAGGCTACGAATGATGTTCCGAAAAATATGAGGAGTGCCACACCATGGGGACTTATTCCGTGAATGGTTTCATACGTGAGGCTACTGAGCGGTCTAACACCAAAATCAGGAGTAGTCTTTATCAAGCTTAAATCTGGTATTTTCAAGTAACGGCTAAAGAAATCGTCTTTTGCCCCTGGAAATAACTGAAAATTTCGAATGAGCCAGTGTCCCCCTAATAAAAGTCCCCCTAATAGCGTGAGGAGATAAAGTTTTTGGTGCGTGACCATAAAATCAAAGGAACGTTTTTTTTGAGTGAATATCAGTCGAAAACGTGGTAGTTCGCTTAATTTAGCCTTTAAATTCAGAGCATGATCTTCGTAAACAGCTTTTAGCAGCACGAGTATCCAAAGAAGATATAACAAGACAAATCCGACATAAAGATTCACGGAGACTTTATAGCTTAGAAAGAAAAATAGCCCCAGTAGCAGCGTTGCCTTACCATGCTTGAGTAAACGATGATTCGTAGGAAAAGTAAGGAGGAGAATGATGAAAATCGTCCATGCATTAATTTTACTCAAAAGTGCACAAGCAATCGATAAGGCAGCTAGGATGTGGAAGAAAATTAGAGTTTTTTTCTCGCGCGTGCGTTCCGCCTTCCAAGTCCAATAAAGGGCAGTCGCGTAAAAAAATCCCACGTAGATGTCTTGATAGAAAGGCCAATCCATCAAGAACCAGAAAATTAGGGGTAAAATGAGGGTTCCAGTAAAGGCCAAGTCTGCCTTGATCTTTTTTGCCTTGATATTCTGATTTTCATCGAACAAGAGTACAAGCTGGCGTGCAGCAAGTGCAGTAGCTAGGACGAAAAGGATGGGAAGAAGTTGGATTTGTACCCTTGCAAATAGATACCAAGACCACGTGATGAGGAGGATGATGAATGGGGCTTTCACGGTTGGCCTCGTGGCTAAAGGATCAAACTTGGTAATTTGATCTAGGAGGAAGTACACGCGTGCTTCCGGAAAGTACATGGCGAGTGCATCGTATCCTCTTTCTGGTGGTAAGATTAGGGAAAGAACAGTCATTTCCAAGAGTACTCCTAAGCCAATGAGGGAAATGAGGCTCAATTTTGTCTTAGTGATTTGCTTATGAATGAGGGGATTCTTCAAGAAAGCCTTCATTGTCTTAACGGGTTGTAACAAGTCAGTTAAAGTCAGCATCGGGCGATCATCATCAATATTAATGGTCTTTTCAAGAATGCGGGATGGTGGAGCGAGGATGACCTTGTTGATGTAGGTAAGGCTCAGGTAAATCAGGCTGCCAAATGCCAAGATACCATGAAGGTAAAACACGAGTGGAAAGGAAATGAAGTCATTCAGAAAAGGCAACCGCAGGGTGCCCCTAGGTTGAGTACCAATTAGCACAGCTGGGATGACTAGAGAAGATGATGAGAGCACCATGGCAGCAATGATGCTGTCAGAGATGGAATTTAAGGGGTTGAGTACTTTTTTCGTGCGGACAGAATGAAAGTCAACTAGCAGCGTGAGTAATACTAGTCCTAGACTAAGATATGCTAATGGTGCGAAGAGCGCATAAAAAATGACTAAGGTCACTATCTTCAGCCTCGTGTGACACGCTTTTTATTATTTAAAAAAGACTTATGAATTATGAACTCAAACGGTAGTTTTTATCTTTCTTATACTTGAAAAACAATTGATTCTTCTAAAAAAGAAAAGAGAAGATGTTGTAATCTCTCTCTCAGTAGTAAAAGGTTCACTTATCACTGCTGCTTTCATTTTTCCTTCATGAACGGATACCGATAATCCTTCGGCGGTAACAAGTTTTCTTTTATTGCGCGAGGACTAGCCCATCGGATTAGGTTTAACCAACTCCCAGCCTTATCATTGGTTCCGGAAGCACGACTGCCTCCAAACGGTTGTTGTCCCACAACAGCTCCAGTTGGTTTATCGTTAATGTAGAAATTACCCGCAGCATGCCGGAGAATCCTCGTGGCTAAAGCAATGGCCTTCCGATCTCGTGCAAAGATTGAACCAGTGAGGCCATAAGGAGATGTTCCATTGCATAGTCTGAGCGTTTCTTCATATTTTATCGCTGGATACACGTAAACCGTGAGGACTGGCCCGAAGATTTCCTCACACATCAGTCGATGATTGGGATCCTTGGCAAGCACGACAGTTGGCTCGATGAAATAGCCTTTAGAATCATCGTAGTTACCTCCCACGATGATTTCAGTATCTGGAGATTGCTTGGCGAACTCAATGTATTCTACGATCTTATCATAAGCAGCCTTGTCAATGACTGCATTAATGAAGTTAGTGAAATCTTCTACTCCTCCCATTTTCATACTTTTCACACCATCAATGAGTTTTTGCTTGACTTCTTTCCAAATGGTATCGGGGATGTAAGTTCTACTGGCAGCGCTGCACTTCTGTCCTTGGTATTCAAAAGCTCCTCTAAGCAAGGCAACTACCAACTCGTCCACGTCACAGCTTTCATGCACGAAGACAAAATCCTTACCACCAGTTTCACCAACAATCCGTGGATACGTCTTATAATTGGCAAGGTTTTCTCCGATTGTCTTCCACATTTGTCGAAATGTCTCCGTACTACCAGTGAAATGCACTCCAGCGAGATTTGGATCTTTTAGCACTATTGGCCCGATTTTAGACCCTTTTCCAGGAATGAAGTTGATCACTCCCGAAGGTAGTCCAGCTTTTTCGAGAATTTTCATGAAGAAAT
>JAJRXH010000055.1 GCA_024276395.1 archaeon | reverse complement strand
TGGTAGTCCAGGATTTTCACCTACTATTTTTCCTTATAACACGTCAATGGCTCAAGCACCGGATGGTAATTATACGCTCTTCGATGCATCAGCATCAGGTACAACGGCATCGGCCATTCTTGACTTTGGAAAAGATGAAGAACTCACTGGTGATGGACGGCCTGGAGCACCTGAGAGCAAGCGAGGTTATGACTTGTACATGTACTTGAGTCCCACGACGCCTCCCATACCATCGCGAATTAGCCTATATCTTTCACCAGATGGGGAAGTATGGGAACCGATACCATCTGAGGGACTGCTAGCAGCTAATACCACGATGTTGATGATTGATGTAGATGCAGCCCTTGCAGCCCGCCAATGGACTGGGGCTCGATATCTTAACATTACTGTTCATTCGAATGGATACTTTAAGATTGATGCCATCAAAACTCGATTACTTGATCGACCCTTAGATATAGCAACTTCGGCCATTGTAGGTACCGTTCGACAATCGTGGACAAATCAGCGTGAATCCAACAAAATCGTGGTCGGCACGGTGGATGGAAAGCTTCTCATTTACTCTTATGATAGTGCCAAGGGCACCACAACAAAGATTTTCGACTCTTATGGAGATGAGAGATATACTCTTGGTGGCAACGTGTGGGACATTGTACAGGTTCCAGTTACGAAGGCAACAACTGTACCAACATTTCTGGGAATGGGTAATAATTTCGTCACGAATCTAACTAGTACTTTTGGATCCACGTTCATTCCATATATGGTAACATGGGCAAAACTTCACCAATTATCCGATGTCAATCCCATTGCTCCTGAATACTTGAACCAAAAAGATGTAGTGATTACATCAGCTGGGAATGCGTACATTCTCCGTGGTGATGATTACCAGTACTCGGCAGCTCTTACTAACCGATATTTCTCGAACATTAATGCTCTTGGTGCAACATCTCTAAGTATTGCGTTTTCAACACAATCTGCCTCAAAATTGTACGGTCTTCCGCTTTACGCCGCTGTCGCTTATACTCCAGCTGCTGAAGCGAAGTTCTATGATCCTGCCAATCCAGATCAGCTTTCAAACGCGAAGATCGCGTTATACGTTAGTACTGGCGCTTCAGCACCTTATGCTTTTGTGCGTAATCTAGATGAGATTGAAGTTACTCGTTACCTCAAGACAGTTCTCCAAAAAAGTCAGATTCTTCCAACAATGGCCTTTGGTGATCTTAATGGTGATGGATATGAAGACTTGGTCATAGCTAACGGCAAGTTATACTTGCTGCGTTTCAATGGTTTACTTTTCGAACTTGATCAAGAATATTTCAAGGGGATTAACACGAAGACATCTAACCTGTTCAGAAATCCACAATTAGTTGATTTCGATCAAGATGGAGACCTAGATCTCATCCTTAGTTATTATGATAAACCTGGAATTGCTTATTGGGTAAACATTGGTACCTCAACATCTCCAGTCTGGGAATTCAGAAGACAAGACCTCATCAATCTTCGTGCAGACACGAACCTGGCCTACAATAACTTTACCTTGTTTAGCATCGAACATGGCGAATCTTTCAATCAAACCCTAAGAATGATGGCTTATCAAAGTCATTCCAATCGGCTTGCAATCTTTCAATCTGACTTCGAGACACATGAAACCTTCATTGTTGGGGTCAATCCAAAAATTTCAAGAATTGGTCTGAACATCAGGAAAGGAATTGATTCAAGTGGCATTGAACGTAAGAACTTTGGTTATCGAATATTAGAGACTTGGAACACGGAAGGTGAACTAAAAGATTGGACGCAGTCCATTGCCATTGCTGACTTAGATGGAGATGGACGCAGAGAAGTAATTGCTGGAGATTTCGATAATAACATTTACGTTTTTGAACATTTAACAAATAACACCTATAAGCGCGCATTTCGGTCACCAGATCTTGCACAGCGAATCAATACTACTCAATCGCCGTATGCAAATCAGCAATTATTAGGAATTTCCGCTTCTTTCATTCGATTTGAATGGCAACACGTCAATCTCGTAACTGCTGGATCCGATCTCGATCGTGATGGAAAGAATGAAATCATTGCCACAGCTGGCACGACCATTTACATCTTTGAGTTCACGGGAAGAGATGATCGTTACCAGCTTGTTTGGACGACAGACTTGGATGCAACCATCTGGGGAACCATATTTGCAAGATTAGGGATTACAGAGTTTACTGCCCTTAAAACATCTCGTGACATGAATTATAACGGCCGTGGTGAATTCTTAGCTGCTGCCGGTCCTTTCCTGTTCATCTTTGAGAGCTATGGTGATAACGTTTATCGTGAAATCTTCATGGATTCCAGCTTACGACAATTATTACCAGGTGGTCATTATTACCTTCCAGAAAACGGATTACTTTATTATTATTTGACTTATGACGGCAGTTCACAGCTCATCATTAATGATGTTGCTGTGGGTAACATCATCAAGGACACTCCCGAACAGGAAATCATCATCGTTGGTGAAATTCGAAAAATTTGGGGTGAAGAGCACGGGTTCGTTTATGTCATGAGAAATGTCGGAAGTACATTTTATCACGAAACGACAGCACCAAAAGAAATCACGAATTACAACCCCATTTATTCCATTGAGATCGACGATCCTGATTATGATGGACATCCAGATATCATCATTGGACACAAGCGTGGAGTCGATGTTCTCGAGGTAAGAAAACTCACGGAAGAAGAAATTAATTACTTGCAGGCAACTGGCGAAACTAATCCACCTACCTATAAAATGACCTTACAGGCGAAACTTACAGGATCCCCTAACTATCCTTATATTAGTCCACTGTATGCGATGAACAACGAGTCAACAGGGGTTGTTTTTCCACCAAACATTCAAGATAATGAACTACTCCTTAACTTCTTGAAAGACTATGGAGTCATCTTTAGCAAGGACAGAATTAACACGCGTGCTACAGAGATCATCGCCTTGCATACCACTTTGGGACAGTTTTCTGGCTGGCTTTATAGTGGAACTCTGGTTCAAGTGTTTGTTAAGAATGGTAAACTCCATTGGTCAGTTTCTCGTAATGAAGGTAAGGATTGGCTCCAGCAAGGGCAGTTGTTTACAGATGCAAATTATCGGGCAGCTTCCGTCTTTGGCACTGAGACTTTCATCGTGTTAGAATCAGAACCAGCATTGTATCAAGCGATTGATGGTGTGTTATATCTTGCTTGGTCTATTTATGCCTATAATACTGCTTCATCACAATTTTACAGTGGTATCATCCTTGCCAAGAAATCATATGATGCAAACAGGAACGTTAGCCCTTGGACGATAATTGGCTCCGTGAAATACGATCCCGTTGCTTCTGGAGTGAATTACATGCATCCTTCTGTTTGGAAAGATCCAAGTGATCCGTTAACGCGGAAAAGTATTGGTATTAGTTACATGAATACCTTCAACAGTTCTGTCTATCTCGTCAGATATACTTTTGGTAGTGTTTCTGGATCTCCTCCTGTCAGTACTATCCTCAATACAGTACCTTTCATTGGAACTGGTACTAACAAGACTCACCGAGCGGTATCTATTGATGTTCTATATCAAGATCATGGAATTGGAAACGGAACTTTCGTGTTAGCTTTTAGTGGCGAAAAATATGGTGAAGCCAAGGGAGACCTTGATATATGGGTGACCACTGCAGATTTGAATTTCAATTGGACGAGTCCAGTGCGAATCAGCGTGGATCCAACAACAGATGCTTATCCAGACCTGACACAGCTCTATGATGAACAAGGAACTCTCATGGTGGTGTGGGAACTAAAAGATCGTGTTGCTCAAGGTGAAGTGGGAGTAAGTTATAGTAAAGATGGTGGAATCACGTGGCGTGAACCAGATACTTTAGCAAGCATTCCAGAATTCATGGAATTTCGATACTTCCCGTTGTTGGGTGTAACTCTTCCAGTCTGGAGGATATTTCCTTCCGTGGTTTTCGGTAACTTTTTGATTACCAGTCCTACCATTACCGCGTTGCCTCGTGGCGGCTTCACGTATTCTTTCATTGCTTCTTACGATGCTTTCCTCCTTCAAAAAATCCCCGTTGCCAAGGAAAGTCTTAAGGCTTCAGCTGCTCAATTTGCTCAATCTTCACAAGTCATGATAAAATTAGTACCCATTACTCCTCCAGAAGCCGATTATTCCTTCTATAGACAATCTACTGCCGGTCCCTCTAGGACCATGCCGTCATCTTCGCTTGCGTATTCCCAAGCATCTGTCGGGTATCGTACCTTAAACGTGATTAGTCAGGGTCTAACATCGTCTTCAATGCAATCAATTGGTTCTGGGCTGGGTACTCAAATTGGAATTCTAGGTCCCGTCACGGTAGAGCAAGTTCTTTCTAGTCAAGGATTATCCACGATATCCTATCTTGCAACACCAAGTAGTGGTTCAACTAGTGATGAGTCACCTTCAACGAAGGATTACGTGAGCAATAACTATGCAGCGGCCTATGTGGCACCTAATGAACGTAAAACTGCGTATCCATCGCGAATAGATGGTATATATCGAAACATTTTCATTGGTGTGAACCCTGACGATTCTTGGACCAATTTTGACTTTTTCGAGGCAACTAACATTGCCGTGGGTGATAGTGATGGCGATGGCCTGAGAGAGATTGCTTTGACATCTAAAAACCGTGTGTATCTCGTGGAACTCGTCCACAATACAAACGTGACTAAACAATATCGTCAAGTGTGGGAGAGCGGTGACTTTGGCATTGGGCTCACGGATATCGAGATGTATGACGCAAACGGAAATGGTTTTGAAGAAATCATCATTTCAGGTGAAAAAGGAAACATCTTTGCCTTTGAAGTGGATTCACAAACCTTACAACAACGGCCCACAACATTACAGTTCATCAAGACAAAGAACGAGACAACACTTAATTGGGATGGTGTGATATCTCCTAAAGTTCAGACACTAGCTGCCGTGAATTTGAATGGTAACGCCTTTGATGATGTGTTCGCTTTAAATCTCTCTAGCACGGATCCCTCTTTACTTCTATTCATTGATGGGGATCCTAACAAAATTCTGGAGCTTGCCGTGGGAAGCATCATCACCTCTTGGTCTTTCTTAGATATGAATGAGGACGGCATCATTGACTTACTTGCCTATGGGACGGAACTTGGTAGTTATGGAGTCTTAAATCTTACTCAGACGTTAATTGATGGAGTCTTCATGGAGATGGCACCTCAGATAAATTCTAATACCGGATCAAGCGTGAGAGATATTTTCTTCCTACGAGATACCACTACCTCGCTGGGATGGCTTGTCGTGTTCATCCGCTTGAATGATGTAGTTGCGCATGAATTAGGGTCAAATACACCTCTCTGGAGCCTTTCTGATGACGTGGACTTTAATGGAGTTGGTTTAATAAATGGAGCCGCTGGAGCATTTGCTAGCAACAATGGAAGTGAACAAGAGGAGCTTCTCATCGTTGACTCGCAGGCGAACATCTACATCATTAACCCCTTCAATGGAAGTGTTTTAGATACCATTACCGATTTGGCATCTCCAGTCGCTAGAGAATCTTTATCCGTTGTCACGACAGACGTGAACAATGACGGCTTTGATGACGCCATTCTGGCTTTAGATGGAGAAATACTCGTTGCTTACGATGTTTTGAGAGGAACGATGGTTTGGAACGTGACGGAAGATTTCGCGGTTGATGAACAATTCGAGGCATTGCAAGCCCGTGACGTGAATGGTGATGGGTTGGATGAAATTTTCCTTGTTAGTAATCTTGGATTTAGGACGGACTATCGAGAATTAAGATTCTACACGTCTTTTGAGAGGGATCCAGGGACAAATACATGGCTGAACGCAGGAACTCCCGTTGAAGTTTTGAATCTAACAAACGTCAAGAACATAATTGGTACAG
>JAJRXH010000054.1 GCA_024276395.1 archaeon | reverse complement strand
GGCGGATGCTCCAGGAGTTAAATGAATCATCGAGTATATCTTAATTTTGGTTTTCATGTTGCATTAGCAACAAATAATAGAAACACCAACAAGAGCAGTACATACTGCTGGATGAGCGTGATGATCACTGACTTTTCAAAAGAAACATTTTTCACTCCCGTCAAGATGTTTAACGATACATAGAGATACCACACGTGCAAACCGATAGTCAGGATCCAGAAAATAGGTTCTGGTAAGGTGATGAGAAAGAATGATGAGAACCATAGCAATGAAACGACTAGATAAGAAGACATGGGAAATAACAACAAGCCTACGAAAAAAGAGAAATTTTTTCTATCAGAAAATATTCTCAAGCGCTTTTCTTGATTGGTAAACAAGAAAACCAAGACGATATAGATGAAAGTGATGAGAACACTGGATAAAATTGAAAATAATAATCGTTGCCCAAAAGGAATTGAAGTTGGAAGCAGAAAAGGACCAACAACCAAAATTGGGAAATCTTGGGTCAAGATGACAAAGACGGTAATCAGTAGAGCTAATTCGATTGCAGCTCTCCTTGGTGAATGCTGCAAATAGCTGGGAAGAAACCCTCCCTTAAATAGCCTTACAATGAATCCTTGAGAAAAAGCTTCGTCGAGTCGTTCACGGAGCAGTATTTCCATATTCTCTACTACTTTCCAACCTAGTGGAGTAAGCTCATATTCCTTCGTGTCACGTTGTGTCACCAAATTCAAGGACTGAATCTTCTCCAAGTGATGATAAATCACACCCGGGTTCTGTTGCAAGATTTCCTTGAAATCGGAATAGGAAAGAATGTAATGAGCTGCTAATAACTTGAGCATTTTTCGTCTCAGTGGATGCGACAACACTTCAAACAATGCTTGTTCATCTAGCGAAGGGATTGTTAGAGTCGATGTTCCAGAAGACAACTCATCGACAGCACGAATGGGCACGAGGTTTCACCACGAAGTCATTTCACCAAATCACTCAAAACATTTCACAAAGAAACCAAATGAAAAAAGAAAAGAAACAGAATGGCCGAAAAAATGTGAGAAGATTTAATCCTATTAATAATTCCACGGATCTTACTTTTTCTTTCCATCAAGAACGCTTCTTCCGATTGATCCACATCAAGGAGAGTAACGCCACGCTCCCAAGCGCAGTGAGAACCACGAATCCCTCTATCACGTTTCTCAGATCTAGTTCTCCAAAAAAGTTTCGAAATATCGCGGAAGGATTCGCGGTCTCACCGCCCAAGGCCGAATAAGAAGTCCCCAAGGTAGGATCATGTTCCAAGCTTGCTTCAAACCGAGGATAATTAACATAAATGTTTAGCTTTGGCTTGTCAGCTGTCGCTGTCTCAAATAGTATTGCCCCATTGGTGACCGGGTTTCCGTCAACAATGATGCTGCTCACGATTTCAAAATACGCTTGGACGTTACCATTGCCATCTTTTAACAAAATAGCCTCATCAGTCGTCTCCTTTACCAAGTTAGTTTCTTCCTCCCATATTAACTCGAACTCCAAAGCAAGGCCAGTTGCATCAGGATCAAATGGCCAGTTAGATATGAAAACATCAAATTTCACGGCAGGATCATCACTAACAAAGTGATTCACCAATTCAATTTGGACATTTTCGAATCCAGGTTGTCTAATACTCTCTGAAGTAAAACTGAATTCCTTGCGATCATCACTGTTGGTCAACACGGTAAGTTTCCAGCTTACACTCGGCAGGCTTAGCACCCCAGTGGATGAAGAAATTGCTTCTCCAGAATCGTACAGGCCATTTTCATTAGAATCTACATATTGAATGATCTTTTGAAACTTGAAGAAGAACTTGGTAACAGTCGTGTTAAAATGATAGAATGGGACTTGGCCTCCGGCATTTACAACTAATTGAAAATCACCAGAGGAAAGGGTAACCTTCTTGGCCGATTTATCCACATTCATTTTCTTCCCATATGTAGTGCCATCTTGAGCCAAGACTGCGATGGGCGACAACACTAATAGCATTAATCCTGTTGCCATCACGAAATTTCTTGTCATTTTTCTAGCTTGATGTTTTTTTACTTTCACGATTCATACCCCTCCTTAAATGCGTGCATTAATACATTCTCCTGGGCTCAAGATGACACTATGTGCGACGAAAGTTAAACATGTGCTTCAAAGCTCCTTGAAATGAAGATTTTCAATGCCAATTGAGTTAAATGCCTTGCCTTCAAAATCTTGATTAGAGGTTCATCAAAAGCAGGATAACAAAATTAATGAGAATGTGTCCCAGCCAAACACCTAAAATGTTCTCAGTATTGAAAACAGATCGAATAGAAAGAATTCCAGCAGTTATTAACAATATGATAGCATACCAAGAAGGAACATACACGCTCAGCCAAAGATACTCGACAACATGCCCAATTAACCAGGCACACATTGAAGAGGCAAATATCAGTGGTCGAGAGATCCCTCTCTCAATAGATGTAATCATCAAATATCCCTTAGTAATGAATTCAACTGATGTCACGGAGATGACGGCTCCAACAACATAAATAAACACAGCTGGATTTTCATCCACATTAAACCAACTAAATAATCTCGAGTCCCAAAGTCTACCAATGTAAAAGAAAGGAAATAAGACGAACACGTAAATGAACAATCCTTCTAGCAGTGAACGAACAATGAATCGTGATGACATTCCAATTTCAGTGCCAAAGAGCCGTCGCAAGGCATTCCATCTATCATTGGGGTTAAGAATGAAAAGCCACCAGAACATTGGAAGAAAGATGAAACCTATTGCTTGAATCACTGATCTTAATGGATTGGCAAGTGTCAAAAGATTTATTCTATAGAAAAACATCAAAAATAGATACACGACTGACGAAAACGCAAGACCCATCCATAGTTGAAAAAGAAAGCGCAAGTCGTTCAGATTAATTCTAAATTTATCGCTAACTACAACTACATCCATGAAATTGACCTCAAAAAACATATAAAAATGAAAAAAATGATACATGGCCCTTTTTTCAATTGAAAGAAAGGAAGGACCTTATCGTTGCTCAATGGGAACATAGGTCTTGGGTTCTGGTCCCGTGTAAAGTGCTGAAGGTCTAATTAACTTGTTATCAGATCGTTGTTCAATCACGTGAGCAGACCACCCAGACGCACGGCTAAACACGAAGACTGGGGTGAACATCGGAATTTCTATGTCTGCCACGTAAAAAGCAAGTCCCGCATAAAAATCTAGGTTGGGAAAAAGTTTTTTCTCATTCCACATAACGTTCTCGATGGCTTCAGCAATGTTGAAAAGATTCATTTTTCCTGATTCTTCGCATAATT
>JAJRXH010000053.1 GCA_024276395.1 archaeon | reverse complement strand
CGTTATTTCTCGAAATGAAGCGACAAAAAACGTATTGAGGAGCATTATTGTCGCCGTGTTCGGAATCCGTCCCGACAAAAAACAGCAAGGCAGCCTCCTCGTTTCACGATCCCTTGTCATGTCTCCTCACGTGGACCATCAGTGGTGAAAAATCGGACGTGATTCTCAAATAACGGAGTTTGAAAAACAGGGCCGCACGCAACTACATAGACGTTGGTTTTTGAATACGTCTGTAAGAAGGCTTTAATCAAATGCCACGTGAGCACAACTTGTGTTGCTGTTCCTAGTCCTTCAAAGTTGCCATGTCCCACGAGGAAGACAGCCACGTTGCTCAACACGAGCGTTCCCAACTCCTCTGCAGAAGAGATGCTTACAGTTCGCACGCCAGGCACGTAGGTCTGCAAAATCATCACGGCGGTTATGACCGCCTCGTCATTCCCCACGTGGACGACCACGGGACTACCTAGGAGTTCCACGTTAGTGACTGCCAGGCCCACGTTGTAAGGCGTGACCACTATTGGGAGCAAGATTACTACTAGCAACAAGCCCATTACTAAAAGGGATTTTGGATTTTGGATTCTGGATTTCTCCGCTTACTCTTGTCACGTCCACTATGTTCAAGCACCTCAGCCACGCTGAATGGTTTCTTGTTCTGAAGAGAGTTATTCAGTTCTCCCTTTCTTTTAAAAAAGCGGTTTTAAATGGCAGCCCATTCCTTTAACTACTTCAAGGACAAGTGAATAACTCTCTCCTCACGGTCGGTACCACCAATGACGGAACGAAGGGGGGCAACAAGGACGAATTCAGGGGTCTTGTCCATTGCCCGATGTACTGGTTCACGTTCCCAACCACCCGACAGTACACGACGATTACTATAATGAAAACATCTTTACGTTAAGCCGTTCGAACGTGCGATTATCTTGGTAGTCTTGGTGAGGTCATTGTTTTTGATGTTCATCTCGAGTGAGCAGCTGGGACCATTCAGAATTGGGTCGAAGA
Source organism: archaeon (assembly GCA_024276395.1). Classification (GTDB taxonomy): domain Archaea; phylum Asgardarchaeota; class Heimdallarchaeia; order Hodarchaeales; family S146-22; genus JAJRXH01. The sequence goes on along the minus strand of JAJRXH010000053.1, from coordinate 10,113 downwards.
AATGGTCAGAGGTCAAAGTCATTCCGTCATTCAGGCAAGTTTTCGTTGGCCAATCGTTCTTGAATTTCTTGTCGAGTTAACAATTCAATGCCAGCTGCTTGGAGTCGTTGAAACGCCTCGTCCACTATTCGTTCATCAACATCAGTCGTTACAAGTGCCATCAATCCCTCAGGAGCATCTGGATATAATTGGCGGATGAATTGCACTTTTCGAATGAACTTGTCCACTTTATTCAAGTCCTGCAAAATTCCCGTGACCTCCACGGCGACCAGAGGACGCGCGCTAAAAATATCTAGTTCTACGATAGTTGAATCGATGTGGACGATTCCTTGCTTGTCCACGAATCTCGCGTTGCGAAGCAAGGTGAAACTCTCGAATCCACGAGAAATGAGTTCACGATTCACGAAAGTCCAGACTAATCCCTCAAAATTTGATCCCATGTAAGAATGGAGGTCTCTTAGCATGTTTTCCACGCGTTGCAAGGTCCTCTCATTGCGTTCGAAGCGTTCGTTCATTTCTTGTCGTAGCGTCTTGAACTCTTGATCGATTTGTTCAAAGCGTTGATCGACTTGTTCGAAACGTTGGTTGTTTTCTTCAGAATGTTCGTTGAGAGTCCTCATGAGTGCCTCGAATCTACGTTCGCTCATTTCTTGAAAGCGTTGAAGAGATTCGAGAACTTTCTTCAGATCGGATTTCTCGGCAAAATACTGTACTAGGAAAAAGTACACTTCCTTGGCTAGTTCCGGATTGTCCTTGATTCGTTGGATGATTTTTCGGATTTCTTCATCTTTCATGGTTTCACATCCAGGATGTTGGCAATTCTTGACTGGAAAGATTCATCAAGTCATCAAGATTTAGCTGCATTCCTCTGGTGTGATGTTCATCTTCTTCCTTTAAAAGGATGCCAATTATCAACCGTCTTGTTAGGAGACGCAGATTCACGATTTATCTTGATTTTCCTCGTCGTCTTGTAGTTCCGTTGGTAGTTGGAGAGGTATTCACTTCTCCTTGAGGTGTTTAAAGAAAGGGTCTTGTCTTTAAAATTCCTTTTTAAAGAACGGGGATGACTGAATGACTCTCTTTCTACATTATCGTAAAAAAACAGGAGTGACGATTCGATCCAATCAGCCTTAATTACTCTGTTGTCACTGATCTGTTTAAAAACACTTTGAAGTGAATGTAGATGTTTAAACATGGCAGAACGTGGGAGTTTCATGTTGGGGACCAAATTCGCATGATCTACCCATCGTGAATCGTGCATGATAATCTACTAGTAATCCTTGGAACGCAGTTAACAAGTTAAAGAACGGTCACTTATCTGTCTAGCCACGATTTAGAGGACAATCATCATGAATGTTCACCATTAAACAAGATGGTATCGTGCATGTTCTAAGGTATTTAGAAAAACGTTCAATGAATTGTAGGATCAATGAGAAAAAATCGAGGAAACGCTTTTAAGTTAAGACTGCCCAATGTATTAATGGATATTTACAGTTACAGCATGAACTAGGTGTGAGTGTCTTGGCAAGCACGTCTCTCCGGCATGATAAGCGTGAAGATGAAGAAGGTTACAAGTTTACTCGGCGTAGCACGCGTCATGAGATGACCCACGTGGAGGGAGCGGACTTAAGTGGACGTCCACGTCTAGGACGAAGAGAAAGTGAGCCGCATTCGAGTGAAGTTAATTATCTTCATGACGTGCTCACGACCAACTTCCCAGAAGATCGTGTCATGTGGGATTTACATCATTATTTCACCGTGAAAGGAAACACCATTGACATGCAGTTTGACATTTCTTTCTTTCGTGGGTTTTACCTCCCTCATGAATTATCTTCCTATCGTGCCAGTGAGCATGACAATCGCATCCCCACGATGGCAGTTAACATTCTTTCAAAATCTACCTACAATCTTGACATTGGCTTGAACGCCTTGCAATGTCGTGACATCGGAATTCCCGTTTACATCGTGTTTAATCCATACTTGCCCAATCCATGGTCTTTACGAGCTCCATTCTTGCGTGTTCATTACATCGAAGATCCCAATGAATCGTACATCGTGCGTGATCTCCGTGAGGCATGTTTAGTGGAATCGGAAGACGATGACGAGGAAGAAAATGCCCAAGCATTAGATCCAGATAAGTTAGTCGATGTTCGACCCGATTTACTACCCTTCATGTTTGGCATCAAAAAACTTCGAAGAACATTCGAGGGTGGCCTTCCTAGATATCGCTTGATTCTTGTTGACCGTACCACACTACGGCCATTACCCACCCGAGTGGAACAAGAACGACAACGAGCCGAACAAGAACGACAACGAGCTGAACAGGCAGAAAAAAAACTTAAAGAATTAGAAGAAGAATTAAAAAAGCTCAAAACAGGCTGATGCACGCGTTGGTGCCTCATTTTTCAAGTTTTCTGACTGATGTGTTCTCAAAAGTTGATGAACCTATCTTTTAATGATTGATCTGATTTCCATCTATTTGCGCTCATTCATTTTTTTACCAATTTCAAGGTCTCTCAAAATTTAGTTAACCAGAAATCTTTCTATCAGTAAGACCTCAATAATTTAATTTTCTTTGAAGCAGTTCTTGAATTCATTCCTATTTTTTGCTATAAGATTAGAAAAAAGAGAGTCATCTGAGGTATGGATGGACAGTCATGGAAAAATGACACCCGCCAAAATGAAAGTTCTCAAGTAGCGGGACCGTACGTCCGAACTGTGAAAACCACAATTCCAATGGAATGCTGCGCTTCCGTCCAACGTGAATGACGTTCTTCTTTTCAGTTCACTACTGCACACGTTCATTGTAATTATCTCTTGCTGTCAAGATGCTTCTCCAATAACTGACAAGCAAGTAAAAACCACCAGCTCTAGACAACTTCTAAGCAGGATTTGCTTTCAACATTCCTACACACCGTGCACCATCATGATTAGTAGAAACTTTTGTTCATTGTTTTATAGCACACTACCACGAAAACTTCAGACAGGATGAAACAAATTGAAAAGAATGATGTTCCGCCAAAGTAAATAAAAAGACGTGCTAGATTGATGAACTACAAAAAAAGAGAAGTTGTCTTCGAATGAAAATCACTTTTTATAATAAGCAAATCGTTTCACTTATTATTCATTATGAAACACTTCATGATGCAATTATTGTAGAAAAGGAGATATTTTACATTCCAATAGTGAAAATTGCGAGTATCATGATGCGTGTTGAGTAAAACACTCAGGAAAATGACAGTTATTCAGTTATACCCATTATTTGAAAGGTGTTTTTAAGGACCATTCGTTCCTTTAAATGATTCAAGATGTGTCAATAGCTCTCCTCCTTTTAAGAGCATTATCATGGATCTCATCATGTTTGCATCATTGCGTGTTCCTAACACGAGAATGTCTTCATTACAGTAATCATATAGAACTTGAAGATTGGAACGAACAAGCAACGACGTGAGTTCTTCTATAAGTGAAGAGACGTCACGTGGAATGCTTGTTCAGGCCTTGAAAGAAAGAAAAATACTCACTGCCACGTTTAATTGAGCAGCAAGTCCAACCCTTATAAAGGAGAAGGGATTAGCATTACTTGGAAGGAAATGGTATTACATCGTGGATGAAGTATTACCAAGGTAGTGTTGTAGGATGTTAATGAAGGTGGTTAAGATAACGAAAAAAGGACAAGCAACGATTCCAAAGCAGTTACGAGAAATATTTAACTTGAAGGACAAAGTTCTCATGATTGAAACGAAAGAGGGAATGCTGTTAAAGCCTCCTCCCTCGGTTGATGATGAATGGGGATCATTAAGAGCCATGTTCACGAAAGACCTCTCGTGAGCTTATTGAAGAGGCAAGAAAAGCAGACAAGGAACCTGACGAGCTGTTGGAGGAAAGGCATGGATACTGAGATGATTTGGCGAGAAGAAGCGGTATTTCAACAGTTAACTTTTGATATTGAGGCAATTTTAGTTTTTTTCTGATAGAACCAGGTAGCGAATTAGTAAGGAGATTTCTGTCGGAGACTCAAGATGGAACAAGGAAGGGCTTCATGAACATCATTAACGTCTCTGAATTCTATTACATTTTGCACCGAAAGTCTCCAATAATGGCAAGAGAAAAGGTACATGTTCTCATTCAATTCGGAATGACCGTCATTGACGTCCGTCATGATGACGTGCTGTGGACCAGAGCTGCGGAAATAAAAACTCAAGGGGGATTATCATTGGCTGATGCATTTGCGATGGCTACTGCAATGGTTACTAACTCTTCGTTAGTTGTTGGGTCTGATAAAGAATTTAACGACCGTGGAGTCCCTATCATTCGAATTCGTGATTCCTAGCACTCAAGGCCTCCCCATGATCAGGCATTTCAAGAAAAAGGTGAAATGCTCCAAGTTTTTTCAAGGTCTCAGCTAGATCCCTAACTGTCCTCGTGAGTGAGCTTGCTGTAGATTTTAAGTAATTCACGATCGACAAGAAAATGAATCTCTGATCTCTGCAGACTCATTTCCCATAACATGTTTCTCGATGAGCACTACTTGAGGAACAATCTTTACAAGCTTCTTAGCATGGTGGTTTTCTGGTGGGAATCGTAGTTCGATGAATGATACTGGTTCACCAAATTGATCATGATGACTGTAGCTTAAGCGGAAAACATCTCTTACATCACCCAAGTCGGACTCCTTAAGGTACCCTTTCCATGGATAATAAATTTCTCCGTTGGAAGTGCCCAATCGTGACTCAATACTATCAACTCTGGACGGTAACAGTTTACAATTTTATCAAGAAATAGCTGAGAGGATGTCTGCTTCTGCCAATCCGATTGGGGTCGCTCCACCCATCAGGAACTTTAAGAGATTGCCTGCATTCTTCAGGCACTTGAATATTTCTTGAGGACACCTTGGCATGATGTTCTGGTTCACTCCTTGTCGACGAGTTGAGGTCAAAAACATTCAGGCAAGGAATCACAATTCCTTGATTTTGGATAGTATCTCTTTCATGGAGGCTCATCACCCACAAAAAACTTAACAAGCTTTTGAACACCTTCGACACCCATGTTTCATTCCCATGCTGTCCTGCCGCCACCAGAATGTAGAGTTGTTCTCATTCACGCCAAAGAAATGAACAGTAGCCTTGTAGAGGGAGAATGCTGATACTTTTTCAATCATTCCCAATCACTCACCTTGCAAGCTTTGAGGCAATTTTCTTAATGATCTCTTCAAGGGTCATTTAGAAATCCCCCGTGCATGATGACGTGAAGGTTCAACAAGTGACTGGTAAAAAAGAAGGGAAACACCACGAGATGTGGTGATTTTCTAATGAAAATTGCCGCTATTTCCATTGACTTCGCAGTTACGCCTCGATTAAAACAATTTTCTCCCAACTTTTTAATGGTTGTGGTCGAATTCTCCGATTCGTATTCCCAATGTAGAAATAGATCGATAATATTACATTAAATGATAATAAATGAGTGGAAAAGGGACTTCACTTGTCCTTAGGGTATCCATGCGAGATTCACATTGTTAACAAGTCTTTTTAAAAGAAGAGGGAAACGGAGTAACCTCCACAGATGCGACAGTCATTTACTTGTCCTTGGAGCATTTAAAGGGACAAGTAGGTTTTTAAAAAACTCTTTTAAATAACGGGATGACTGAATAACTCTCGAGCCCATCTTTCGTGCGGGCTTGGCAGTGGTCGTCCACCAGCTGCTCCTCGAGATGACATTCCGTTACACCACGGGATAACTGAATAACTCTCTCTTACGGTAATCGGCATGTTAACGTGAATGTATCGGATTCCTTTGCTTGGAACGGCATCCATTTTTGATTCATTAAACCAAAAAAATTAAATGAAATCAAATGATTAGTTAGGAATGAAGGGTGCAAAGCAAATAAACGAAATCTTGAGAAAAAATTGGGTATCATCGAAGAATCTCGAATGATTTGACTTGCAGTAGCGTATTCATCACCACTTTTCTATGCTTACACTCCATCTCATGAAAGTTTCCCATCTTCATGCCATGATTAGCGGAAATTGATTGATTGATCGATCTTATTAAATTAATTATTAGATTAGTGGTGCACCATGACACAACAACAGTATAAATCTCCAATTAGTATTGAATCCATCATGAGAAAGTCCCAAAAATGTCTCATCATCGGGATGGGAGGCGGTGGCGACTGTATCTCAGCCTTGCATGTTCGGTGGGCATTGGAACACTACTACCCGCACGTTGAATGGATGCACGGCGGAGTGACCACATCTCCACTGTCTTCCTTTCAACACATCGAACAAATAGATACTGTTTCAGCGTGGGTTAATGCCAAAAGTCATTCTCGTAAGGAGCGTCTCATCGAGGCCGTGTTGTCGAGGTGGTTAGGTGAAAAAGTTTTTCTAATATCGGTGACCGGAGGTGTTCCAGCAATGGTTAGTAGTCTCAACAGTCTCTGCAAGGACAACAACATTGAGACCATGATATTCATTGATGCAGGTTCTGACAGTCTTGCCTTCCGTAGGGACAGGCCCTATCATTCACTAGAAGAGGATGTCATTACACTAGCAACCCTAGCCTTTGGAAATTTCTCGAGAATAATTAGGCACCGCGTGTTAGGCATAACGGCAGCCTGTAGCGATGGGGACATGAGTCTTGACGAGTTCAGTGGACAATTGCTCAAGGTGATGCAAGCTGGTGGATTTCTCGGAGGAACTTTTTTCCCACTCTCGCGCCTCACAGAATATGCAATGTTAATCAATGAAGTGCTAAAGGAATATCCTACTGGAACAGCATTAGTTCCCCTTCAAGTGACAAACACGCCATTTTACAATCCAGATAAGTCTTTCAATCCTTTCATCAATGGATTTCAGTTAGCAACGTTTTTTTTAGATCCTAAAATTGCAGCAACTGTTAGCAATGACTTTGCTCGCTTGATCATGAAGGCAAAATCTCTGGACGAAGCAAGAAAAATACTTGCTAAACACGATAAAATATCCTCTAGGAATCGTGAGAAGGTAAATCGACAAAATAAAAAGTAATGCTTTCTATTTTCCTTTCATTTATCTTTCCTACTAAGCTGGAACGTGGCACGGCTCATCGCATCATCATGATGATGAATGAAGGGATCCTGAATGAGCGTGAAATGACTGATTATTATCGTGCAAGGAGTGATTTCTACTCAAAAGGGATCATGCAGACGGTGGTCTAATAAGCAGTGATGCTTTCTAATTATTGGTACTTTCATTCAGTCAGTTTCGCCGTCATCGTTCCCTATTCTGTCGGTATCGGTTCTGATGGAGCGAGGATGGATGAAGATGTTATATTCATGGTGAATAATAGTTGATTAATGACGTTTTGTAAGGAAAAGATCAAAAAGAACAAGTTGCATTAACACTGATGTCAGATGCTCGAAAATAAATGATTAGAAAAAATACACGTGAGGATTTTTTTTGAGTTACATGTAATGAAAACTACAATTGAAAATTTATCCTCTTAGCTAATCAACATCTAGGAAGTTGTAATTAATTGTCTTTACCTAGCTGTTTTTCGGTTAGGTTAGCTGTATTTTTTCCATTACATTTCATCACGATGGCGAAGTATCACGTTCTTGACGTCCTTAAAGAAATCTTTCATCATTTTTTGGCGTTTTTGGAATTTTTTTAATGTTTGGTGAATGATGCGATAACGTATTGATGTAGCTATCTGCAAGACAATCACCGCTTTTTCTAGCTGCCATCGATGAAATTGTAAATTTGATTTAAGGTAGAATAGAATGTAAGGGAGGTGGGCATCAATGAGTGGATTAAAGTATTGAGCAAGAATGCGAATTATATCGGATTCTAGCACGTTGGCAATTAAAGAATGTCGCACGTTCCTAAGAAGAACTTCATCCAACGTCATCAGTGCCCATTGAGTGCTAACGAACGAGGATGTAAACCACGCTCTCCTTAGAGACTCTTCTTCTAGAAGAAATGACAACTGTAGCAATTTTTTTTCAAGTTGGCGAAGTTCGCGATTGAGCTCATCTAAAAGACCGCCTTTCTCACCTTCCATTGCATTAAAGATGCCAAGTTGATAATCTTGCAGGAAATGAAGCGTGCTTGTTACCCATTCGGTATCAATCTCCTTTGCTAACGTTGACACGTGCAATGCAGCTTCCGTGGTACTGCTTGAAACGAGTTCTTTTGAGACATGGTACGACAATCGAATCATTTCCTTGAAAAAAAGACTGGTAATGCCGAGTTGCAAGAACGGATCGCTTGCAAGTACATCAGTTTTGATATCAAAACCAAGACTGTCATTGAAATCTGGCAATTGAGATGTGAATTTGATGAGTCCTATCAGTTGAATGAGAAAGATCGCAGCTTCTTCATCATTGGTAAATTTAACATCCTTAGTTCCAATAAAATAGTTGGAAATTGCATCTAAAAATTGGGTAACGTTAATCTGTTGATTCAAAGCATTGAGAATATCCTTGAATCTTCCCATGTCTGCTTGAAGTTGTTGAAGTTGAAGTTCTCCATCTGATGGTGGAGTAGTATCAAGGACTATTTTTGTTTTGTCCGTGATTAGAACGATCCCTTCTGGCATTGTTGACTTTACGATGAAAGGTACATTCCAATCGAAGCCTAATGCAAGAACTTGATCACCCTTGGTGACTGGAACTCCCAATAGAGTGAATCTTATTTTATCATGGTATTTTGTCGAAATCACCATGTTTATCGGCACTAAAGTGACTGACTTTGCTATCACTATCTCAGCTTTTTTTATTTTCACGGATTCATTTACTGAAACTCCTGCATTTCGCCGAGTAATCTCATCTAATCTGATGATTGCCCCGTTCTGATCTTTGATGTAGGAAGGCCATGCAATGGCTCCTGTAGTTTTCTTGCCTTTAATCTCTACCACATCACCCACATTAATCCCAATTTGTTCCATGATGTGTTCTCCAAGTCGTGCCTTCCCCTTTCCCACATCGCGTTCTTGGGCATCTTGAACACGAAGCCATACTTCACCTTGACTTAAAATTGTACCGTGTCTAAATATTTGCTGTGAGAGGAGACGCATGAGATTTTGGAAAACCGTGGGATGGACATGAACGAACTTAAATAACGTTCTTGTAGCTTTGAGAATGTTCATTACCTCAAGAAATACCCGATCAAGAAGTGTGAATTCAACAAGACCAAGGGGGATGAAAACACTATCTTTAAAGGATAACACGCCTTTAAAAATCCTTTCTAAATCAACATCTGGAAGAAATGAATGAATGAAGGACATCAAAGTCACATCACTGTACAATTCAATAAAACACCTTGTAGTTTTCGTGAGTAAGTAAGTTGTTCCCATTTTTGGATTAGGAGTGATTATTACCACCCTAAAATTATAAACATGGGAGAGTGAGAACGCGTGGATGCATTCACCATCCTTAACAACCACATCTTGCAGTTCATCTGGTAATGGAATCTCTAATCTAGCAACGAAAGTGCATTTTCTCATGTTCTGTTCTTCATTCCCCTTAACCAGCTGTAAAACGATCTTTTTCGCCTTGGTTGTCGTCATATCCTCGCACCTATAATTCTGCAATCTTTCCTCATCCTATCATCCTCATCCTATCAATTGGATGATTCGGCACAATCATCTTCCGAGCACAATTTTTTTGCATGGTACTATCTCTTCAAGTCGAAGAGAAAACATGTTAATTTTAATGGATTCATGATTTATATAGTTTTTCATCGAACTTGTTCCTTCAAATATCGTGAGCAGTGCATCATTTCATTGCGAATCCTTTGTGCAACGTCTAAGTCCCTTACTCAAAAACGCTGGCCGATTCTTCATGAAATAATAAATCTTCTAATTTGATATTTTTTTGAGAAGATGATGGTTACGTCCTTCACGAGGCACCAATGCTGGTTCCAAATGAAAATTACTTTCTCATTCAAGCAATTCTTGAGAGTTGGCACATCAATTGAGAAGTTGAAAGACCTCCTCATGTTAGTGCAACCTTCAACAATCAATTCTTCGTTAATAACCATGCAATTGAGAGATGTCTCATTACCTTTTAAGACCGTCTTGGAAGAAAAATAGTCATTTATGGATTTATCTGGTCAAGTTCTATTTAAGTCAGCAAGG
>JAJRXH010000052.1 GCA_024276395.1 archaeon | reverse complement strand
TCACGATTGATGAGAATTCATTGGAGGTTGGCTCAAGGGTACACGCTGAATTATTTTTTCTTGATTCGCGGGTGAATGAACAGCAGTTGTTGTCACGTTTATCAAAAAAAATCATGGAATATCAGAATTTGTATCGGAAATTGCCGGAATTACCGTTAACTATTGAATATGGAAACTTACTTGGTCTTATTTGGTTTCCAAGTTTATGGCTACAGGCAGCAAGAGATAAGTCCTCTCCATCCTCTGAGACGTCAAGCTTTTTCATCGTTTTAATGAAACAAGAATTAAAAACCCGTTGTGAACTTGTTTTTAGGATGTTCATCGAGATTATGGAGTCATTTGTCAATCTGGTATCCTTGAAAGATGAAAATGGGCTGTTTAGGGACATTAGATCTTCCATGTTTCCTACGCTAGAACAATTAGACCATTTTTTCAAGATTACTGCAAAAACTCAATTTTTGGACGATCTCTGTAGATACGCTAAAATGGAAGACTCACGCCCTATTGAAGAAATGAAAGTTTTTCTCTTGTCACTTCTGACAGAGATAATATACTCTGTTAAGGTGAAGACTAAAGCTGAAGAGAGACTGGTACTTGAAGGAATTGTGGATCGAGTGTTGATCACTGAACGATTACCTGAAGTACAACAAAAATCTCTTAGAGATATTCTCCTTTACATGATTACTGGTCAGTTGTCATTTGCAGCAGCATATCATAATATAATTAATCTTGATTCTTTAACTGATGAAATTGACTCTGTTCGTCTCTATAAGATCATGTACAAGACCATGGCAATCAGTTTTAGACGTTTGCCTCTTGTCATCAATGAAGACGTCTAGATCTAGCTAGATCTTCTGACATCGTGATCTGTCTACCAATGTTGATGTTATCTTTCGTTTCATTTTTGGAAATGATTAGTAAGATGAACAGGTACGATCCGTAAAAGGAAGGTGAATTGTTTCATGGGCTATTCGAAAAATATATTCCTACATCGTCGCGTGATTAAGGAGCTACGTGCTGTTGTTAAGTCTATAAGAAAAGATGCCCAAGTAATGGATGACTTTTTTAAATATGCCGTTCTACATGGCCTTTTTGATGAAGATGGTGAGAATTGGAAGTCTTTCTTGCGTGAAAGCCCACGTAGCATCAATGATTTTATTAATCGTTATGATTATGTCAATGTTGATTTGTTACGAGAAATTTTGTCCACGTTGGTCAATGACAATCTTCTAAAAGTTCACAAACATTCAAACAATAATGGCGAGCCGTTCTATGAGTTAGTTAACGACTTTATGCTGCCTCCTACCCCAGTTCCGAACTTTTTTGGTCCACATGTCACGAAGGTTATGAGAGAGTTATGTCGTGGTGTTGGTAGTTTGCTGCGTGGTGCGTATCGAGAATATACAGATGAATATCGTACGTTCACGTGGGACTTGGCTCTTACCGCCAAGATGTACGAAGTATCTCGTCGTTGCTTGTTAACAATGCTCTCTTTCAAGCCTAATACCAAATTTTTAGATATAGGTTGTGGTCCAGGTTATAGCACGGTGTCCGCTTGGCGTTGGCTGTATGATAAAGGTTTTAACAGGAGTGATTCCAATTTCCCCCGTCGTGGGCTGGTTGAAGTCCATGGCCTTGATCCAACCGAGGAGTTCCTTCGCATTGCTAGGGCTGAGTATGTAGATCATTTGAAGTACATGATAGAATTGTTTGACTATTATCGCAGTGTACGAAATCGTGATGACTTGATTGCTCAAATGGTTGAGGCCATTCAGCAGCATCCTCCCACTTTCACATTGGGAAATGCTGAAGAGATTCCTTATGACGATAATACTTTTGATTATGCACTTGCCAATTTCGTCCTCCATTGGACAAACATTCCCAAAGTATTAGAGGAGATTCATCGCGTGCTTAAACCTGGTGGGGTATTTGTATCCTTCACGGGATATCACCCTTTTCGCCCTCCTTACTATTCATGGGCAATTAGAACAGTGAAAGGTGCCCATGGATTCATTGATGTTAGGAAATTTGAGCAAATTTGCCAGAATGTTGGTTTTGAAAAACCTTCTTATGTCGTTCCTATTGTTAGATTCACCATTCTGAAGAAAAAAAGGAACTGATCTTTTTCGTCTCTCTTGTTTTTATTTCTTCTTGGTTATTCAGTGTATTATTTTATGGGATATCCTTCTAAGTCTCTTTTTACGAGAACCCCACCAGTAAAAAAAGATCTTTTAGGGAGAGGGGGATGTCAATTTGTTGGTGAAATGTTTTGTTCTTTATTTTGTTTCATTTTATTCAATAAGGAGAGAGGATGTTGAGAAAGATAAAGATTAGGGGGGGAGACCAAGGTAGATGAAATAAACGAGAAATGATCGACTTCTTATATCAACATCAACAGATGCGCAAGAGCTAGCGCTCCATATTGCTGACAAAAGACAATCAAGCATTTTGGAAAGAAAAACATCCTGATGGTCTATGATAGGTTGAAAATAGCAAAATAAACGAGAGTCAAGATCAAGAAATCTTCTGACACGTGTTCGAGTAGCCATTTTTTTCGCGAATGGTAAAAAAGCCCAATGATCCCTATTAATCCAGAGAAGAACATTTCTGGGATCATGGCACCAATAAGAATGCCCACGTACCAATTTGGTATCATGATACCACTGTTTTGATCTGGAGTTTCGAAATGCCAGGCAGCAATTGGTAAGATTAGTGCTATTACAAGACAAAAGAATCCAAGGTCTATTAGCAAGTTTTGTATCCTTGTGTGACGAATGCTAATATTTTTTATCATCTTATCTTCATCGTTTTCTTTTTTCACGCTATTTTATTATTGTTTTCTTTTTTGATTCTTTCCTTACTGGATGAAGAGTTGAAGCACGAGTTCGTCTAATTGTCTAAACTTTCTTTTTAAGGTAAAATAGATATGTTCTTGTATTTTGATGGCACTTTTGAGTGGTTTTTTTCTTTGGGAGATGAATTGATTGGTAATGCTTTTGATTAATGATTCCATCTTTTTTGCATGTTGGACGATTTTCACGTGGTGAGAATCATTGTTGTTGAATTTTGGGATGGCAATCTCTAGTGGACGTTTCTTAATGCTTCTTCCACTTCCTCGCGCGCCTTCGGACTGCCGAATGTTTACATCTTTTGTGATGCACGGGGCGTTGAGCACTCCGCACAAGTAATATGCTTCTTTGATGTCTGTCAGGCCGATGAAGAAGCAAGCATGGTCAACTATTAATTCTGAATCTTTTATGATAGCTGCTTTTACTTTAGTTCCTCCAGATTGAATGATGACCTTTATTGGAGAACGTTGACGTGCCGCGGTAAGTTTTCCTTGGTAATTAATGTTTTCCCAAAGGCTTGGGAGACTGGCATCATTTTTTTGATGCTTTTGGTATAATTGATCGAGTTGATGGAAGTAATGCCATCCTCTGCTTGAGTGATCGGTGGTTAGTTTATATCCGCCGGATTTATCATCTCTTTCAAGTGGAAGAAAGACAGTTCTTGTTCGTAACACGTTAAAAGGAATCAAATCAACGCTTTTTATGGTATGAAAGATGAATTTTTTTTCGACAATGGCGTGCTCACGTTGTAATTCTTCTAGGGGATTGAAACTCCAGCGCTGCTTGGCATTCTCTATTACAGGTTTAATGATAACCAACTCTTCATCTTTTTCAATGAAGATTTTTTCCACGGTGACGAAGAATAGATTCCGTGGGCTAATGACAGCCCCATTAAAACAGAGAGGATGATAAGGCGATGGCCCTCTGGGTAATAAATTCTTTTTTGCATCTAATGGTACGAGCTTTTTTACTTGGTATGATTGGATGCCATTATTTTTAACTTCTTCGACAGTGTGTGGCACGTAAATTTCCGTTCCAATTTCTTCCATGATGAATGGTGCAGCCGATGCAACCATGTTTCCGATTTTTTCTTTGATGTGGAATTTTCTTACCACTACTTTGAGGCTCTCGAGTTCTGTTTTAGAGCGGAATAGGTTAGGAACGTGTTGGGCAAGCAGACAGATATTATGGATGCGGAACATATCTCTCGTAAATTTCCAAACTTCGACATTAGCGAATTCGTTAAACTGTCGTGTTCCCACGTGATTATCTCCTCCTATGAATCCGTTGCTTACGATGAAAAACACAAAACCACCTGGTTTAAGCAGTTTTTTAGCTTGATAAAGAAAAATTGCACTGATTTCGAGATTACTGATGGTGTGAGGAGGTGGGAGAATGTGAAATTCTCGTGCTAGCTTTTTGAGTCGTTCTTTTGATGTTTTGTTAGAGATATTATTCAACACGAGCCATGGTGGATTTCCAATGATGAGATCTACCTTTTTTCTCATTCTTGAATAGAACGGACTCGTGTCATCTAAAAAATCAGTTAACTTGATGTTAGCAGTTAATAATCTTGGAAGAAGATCTTGCATGCGATGTAAGGTAAGAAATAGGGCAACATTGACACGGGTAGTGGCAATTGCTAATGGGTTCACATCGCAGCCGTAAACGTTCTGCATAGCTTTCATTTTCTCCGGAATGTCGAGATGGTCTTTTTGGAGAATGTTTTCCAATATTTCAATGAGGAAGATCCCACTTCCACAAGCGGGGTCGATGACGACTTTTCCAGGTTGGTAAACACGTTTAATCATCTGTTTTGCAAGAAATGGGGGTGTATAGAATTCTCCCAATGCGAGACGATCCTTTATTGAGATTAAATGTTGATAAAGATCATGGAAAAGATCTTCGACTGCAAAAGTCTTTGTTTCGATTTCCTGCTCAAGAGCTGGAATGATTGGGTCATGGATGACCCAAATAAAGTAATTATGAGAGAACAAAAGGTCGTAACACTCTGATAATTCAGATGAAGGAAGATGATTTTTTTTTATTTTGATCTCATTCTTTAATGTGATGCATTTTTTTAGAAAAATAAGGAGAATTACAGATAAATAGGAGTGACGGAGATACAGTTCATAAAGATGCTCGGAAGAATGGGACGAATGTAAATGTTGAAACATTTTGAGCCATTTATTGAAGCTTGATTGACAGTTGTCACTTTGATCACCAGTTTGGTCCCAATGAGTGATCTTATTGCGATTTCTTTCCAAAAAATCTCTAAAAAATGGAGATTTCGTGCCAAATAATTGCACGAGCTGCTTGGAATCTATCATCATCGTTCATTCAATTCCCAAGATGTTTTGCTCTTCATTTTTAGTCGTGAACTTGCAAGAAATAGATTTGTTTTGCCTAATGACGCTTGATCATTGCGTGTCATTCGTGCTGCGACGTTGGTCAAGCTTGTCAAGGACGTAGGTTGCCAAGATTGGAAAAGTTAATGTTACATCACCGTGAACAGTAATGGCGTCCGCTTCTCCTCGTATTTTCCCCCAAGATTTAGCTTCTTCAGTTGTTGCGCCAGAGAGTGAGCCTGCATAAGGTCTTGCCGTAGTCAAGTAAACAGCGTAGTCTAAACCATCACGGAGCAAGGAAGTAAGAATGGCAAAATGCTTACTTACTCCACCACCAAGCACGATGGCACCCAATTTGTCGTAGTTAGCAAGTCGATTCATAAGATGTCCTAGATCTTTAGTGACTAGGATTTCAAAGTCAGGTTCTTCGACCTTAAAGAAATATGTTTGCATTCCTAGTGCGCCATCCATTGGAGCTGGACAAATGATGGGAACATCGTGTTTGGTCGCTTGGTAAAGAATGGAATGTTGGTCGTCAATGTAGGTACCCAGTCGGTGGAAGAATTCCCATGAGGGCCAATGTTTTTTTTCTTTGACTAGCTCTTTCAATATCGGCTGGATGTATTCTTCGAACGATGCATATGTTTCATTTGGTACGAAGATGTTCCCGACTCGATTAATGCCTTCCTCTCCTAATTTAGCGTCATCCGCGTGAAAGCTACCTACATAAAATCCTTCTTTTCTTTTAGCTTTGATGAAGTCTTCTTCGAGTGAACCGACTGTCGTGATTATGGTATGAGTGATACCACGCTTGATGAATTCAGCAAATAATCCTCTTAATCCGCTAGTAACCATGTTGGAAGTGAACGTGAGAAGAATGCCAGCATTCTCTTCAATCATCCGTAGTACGATGTCTGAGGCCTTTTTTAGATGCGTGGCTTGGTATCCTATCTTTCCATATTGTTCGAGTAATTCTGCAACCGTGAGTGAGGGACGATATTCAAAATCCTTGATGGGCTCTTTTAGTTTCATCTTTTTTTCACCTCATTTCCAGATTCTCACTTCATTCTTTGAAAGAAGAAAATAAAAGGATTGCCGCCATTGACAAAACTTTAATTAAAATGTTTTCTTGGTAATCGTGGTGATTAGACTGAGGTTAGAGGAAGTTATCGACGGGATTTATCGCGTTAAAGTAGGAATGTCTTACTGTTTCATTCTTGATAAGCCAGATGGATTATATCTGTTGGATGGTGGCTTTGAACGATCTGGTAAAACTGTCATTCGTGCCGTGAAGGAGATAAGACGTGATGTTGATAAGGAACTGAAAGCTGTCGTGGTTTCTCATCATCACGTTGACCATACTGCTGGTCTATGGAAGATAGAACAACAGTTTAATGTACCAATTTATGCACATTCACGTGATGTCCCTGTCATTCTTCGTGAGACGAATCCACCTCCTGGAGAAGGTTTTCTTGGTCGTTTGTTTGTTTGGTTTCTCAAGTTGAGTCGGTATCATCCTCCCAGGACGGTCTTAATTGCTGATAGTCAAAGTTTTCCCTTTTCTGTCATTCACTTGCCCGGACATACTGATGGCCATGTTGCACTTTATGATTTGGATACTAAGACCTTGTTGTGTGCTGATTTGCTCACGATTGGTAAAAATGTTCTAAAATTGCCGCCTCGGTTCTTTAATCAGTCAATTTCCATTCATTTGCGAAGCCTTCGACAATTGAAGGTCATGATTGAAACCGGAAAGCTCGTCATTCAGAATGTCATTCCTTCTCATGGTAAAGGTCTCTTGAGGGATGCGGACAGGTATTTTCTTGAAAAAATTGAAGAGTTACTGGAACGACAAGGCCGTTAGCCATTCTTTTTCGAAAAAGACGATGAATCTCTCACTCTTCCAGTCAGTGGGTGACGTTGAGATTGCGCTTTGCAATTCATTGTTGATTAATTCATCCACTGTCAAAATAGAATGGTTGAAGTGCAACTTGGAAAGTTTGTCGATTAACTCTTCCATATTTGGGGCGTGCGTGACATCAACACTGCCAAAAGGAATGATAGGTGCTGGAAACCACGTGATGCTTGGCAAGTCATCCTTGATAGCTTGCTTTTTTGTATAGAGCCTTTTATTTCGATTTTTTTCATTGTGTTCAAGAATTGTTTCGTAATAACGGTATAAAGGCGTCCAAGGATCAGAAGCAAATGTTTCTTGAATTAATCGGCAATCAACTTTCGTTAAACCGGCAGCTAGGGGATTGGGCTCACCAAAAGTCCAATAATCTTGGATGATTCCTCCTAATCGAATCTCTCTCAATAATTTTGTTAACATCATTGGGAGTTTCACGTGCTCCTCTAGAAAAGAATCTTTTTTCTTAGGACTGATCTTCTTCCACTTTTTCTTACCAACTTGGAGATGTTTTATCCAAAAGAGAGATCGTGAATTTTTTTTCCATGATAGATGAGCATCCATGAGATCGTCTTTCGTGATAAAGTTCATTGTTTCTGGTTGTAACAACTTCCACCCCACTTTTTTGGTTGAATTTTTACCCAAAATGAAGTTTTTTCCCGGCCACATGTCTAAAGCTTGATTGGCAACAAGGAAATCTATCTTTTTTTTCCACTTTCTAGCGAATCGTTCAAATGTTTCATGGTGGAATGTGGCGTCTATTCGTTCAGCAACTTCCGAGATTCGTTCATTGACATCAACTAAATGATAAGAGAAGGAGATATCTTGGTTCATTAGAACATCTACGATTTTTTCGGCAAATATACCTGTTCCAGGGCCTAATTCAACAAGGATCATCTTGCTAGTTTTTCTTTCATTCTTGAATTGGCAAAGTTTTTTCCACATTCGGGCAAAAATGTTGCCTATTGCTTGCGCATATTCTGGATAACTATTGGCGATGGTAGCAAAACCTAAATCAGGGTGTTGGTAGTAATAAGCGGTTGATTGGATTTCGATGAGTTCACGGGTGGTGAAAATGTGATTGTTTTTATGTTTCACCTATTTTCCTCCAATCCTTTTCTAAAAGATGTGTAGAAGACATCAGATTGACGACAATGAAGAATCAACATGTAGTTCAGAAAGTTAACGCGTGCAGTGATTCCATGATTGACTTCGTCGTGGAAATTTAAATTGCCTGTCTAGATGTCAGGCGACTAGCTTTACCTAATAATTACATCTTTACTTTTGATAGCATAAATTCTCGAAAAAAATAGACATTTTCGATTATTTTCTCATTTATCTTGTTGTTTTCAAAGAAAATGGGATCAATTTATTAGTTCGTAATGCTTGACTTGAATGTTTCCCGCAAAGGTAATGTTTAAGAATGCCTATTCACACGTGTTAATTAGTAGTAATGATGATGACAATTACACGAACTTGGATGTTGTCTCAAGGCAAAATATGATTCCTTCAATGGAATGACCGACCTTTCACTTGAGATGATTAACTTGTATGTTTTTCACGTTTTCTGTCTTTTTTGTGATGAAATGTTGTCAATCATCTCGTGTAGTTTGTGAGGTGTAAAAATGGCGACCCTACGCATTTTGGATGTTGATGGAAAAGTCATTAATCCAGAAAAAGAACCCAAGCTTCCGAAGGAAGAGTTGCTCAAATGGTATGAAGTGATGGTGGCAAACCGATTATTCGATGAAAAGGGATGGAAACTCCAGCGTCAAGGACGAGTGAGTTTTCATGTACCAACTGCTGGACAAGAAGCCGTTGTTGCTGCAGCAGCAGCACTAAAGAATACAGATTGGATTTTTCCAGCTTATCGAGAGCACGCTTGTTACTTGTATCGGTGGAAAGACCTTGAACAAGGGCTTGCCGAACTAATAGATCATATTTTCAATAATGAAGACGATCCTCAGCGTGGACGAAGAATTCCAGGATTGTATGGAAGCAAGCGTCTTCGTTTCGTTACACCATCCGCACCAATTGGCACGCAAATCATTCAAGCTGCTGGTGCTGGGTATGCTGCCAAGTATCTAAAAGATGGCAATGTTACCATGGTATTTTTTGGAGATGGAGCAACGTCCTCGAATGACTTTCATTCTGGAATGAATTTTGCTGCGGTCAAGAAAACGCCTACTGTATTTGTTTGCATGAATAATCAATGGGCTATTTCTGTTCCCCTCACGGAACAAACCGCTGCGAAGAGGTTAGCTGACAAGGCTATAGCTTATGGCATGCCAGGCATTCAGATAGATGGGAATGATGTATTTGCTTTTTACATTGCGGTATCTGAAGCTGTTGAATGTGCTCGTCGTGGTGAAGGTCCAACTATGATAGAAGCTGTCACGTATCGATTGGGTTCTCATACTAGTTCAGATGATTGGACTCGTTATCGCTCCAAAGACGAGGTTGAACAGTGGAAGCAAAAGGAGCCCATTCGTCGATTCAAGGATTATCTCCTTAACAAGAGATATCTGACAGAAGAAGAGGATGAAAAAATCTGGAAGAAATATGATCGGATTTTGAATGACCTCATTGAGAAAGCAGAGAAAAAATCGCCGCCACGATTGGAAACAATGTTCACGGAAGTGTATGAGGAAATACCTTGGCATCTGCGAGAGCAATACGAAGAGGCCAGGAGATTTTATGGAGATAAATGAGATTGGAAGAAAGAAGTAAAAAAAGAAACTAAGTAAGGTGGAAACTATGAGTGAAATGAACATTGTCGAGGCTGTTCGTTCAGCTTTGGAGGTAGAAATGACTCGTGACGATCGTGTTATTGTTTTTGGTGAAGATGTGGCCAAGAAAGGAGGTGTCTTTGGCGCTACATTGGGTTTAACTGATAAATTTGGTCTTGAACGCGTGTTTAATACGCCATTAAATGAAAGCGGAATTGTGGGATTTGCCGTCGGTGCTGCATTATATGGCTTGAGACCAGTTGCGGAGATTCAGTTTGCGGATTTCATATGGCCGGCGATGGATCAAATCCATTCCGAGGTCGCTAAGTTTCGTTACCGAAGCGGTAATCAATTTACGTGTCCATTAGTTATTAGAGCGCCATATGGTGGAGGAGTCCGAGGTGCTCATTATCACAGTCAATCACCAGAGGCATATTTTGCGCATACTCCAGGGCTGAAGGTCGTCATTCCTTCAACTCCATATGAGACTAAAGGATTGTTGATATCAGCCATTCGAGATCCAAACCCCGTGCTGTTCTTTGAACCAAAGTTGATTTATCGAGCTTTTAGGGAGGAAGTTCCGGATGGTGATTACACGGTGCCGATAGGTAAGGCACGGATTGCTCGAGATGGTGATGATGTGACCATTGTTTCCTACGGATCGATGCTTTATGTGACTTTACAGGCAGCTGAACAGACCAGCAAAAAACATGGAATAGAATGTGAAGTTATTGATTTGCGTACCATTCTGCCCTTTGATGTCGATACCATTGGTAATTCGGTCAAGAAGACAGGAAGGTTCATTAGCGTGAGTGAAGCTCCAAAAACTAATAGTTTTAATGCAGAATTATCGGCAACAGTTGCTGAACGATGGATTGAGTACCTGGAAGGCCCTGTCTTGAGGGTAACTGGATATGATACGCCGTTCCCAGGTATTCTAGAGAAATACTACTTGCCAACATCAGAGCGAGTACTTGATGCCATCTTGAGAGTGTATAACTTTTGAAATCATTGAGGTGTTATTTATCATGGGTGAGAAAATTTTTGAATTACGGTTAGCTGATTTTGGAGAAGGGCTTCATGAGGGTGAAATTTTACAATGGTACGTGAAACCGGGTGATCGGGTAGAGAAGGAACAGCCACTTTTGGAGGTTCACACGGAAAAACTGAACACGGAGGTAACATCTCCAGTTTCTGGTATCATGTTGTCCATAGAACGACAAGAAGGAGAAATTGTAAAAGTCGGTGAACTTTTGGCAAAAATCGAAGTTGATGATGAAGATAGTAGACTAGAAGACACCTCTGACATCTCTAAAGGTGCCAAGGAAGTCGTTGAAACTTCGGTATCGACGGAAATCTCTTCTAAGCAAGAGGAACCTGAAGGTCTTTTTCAAGCATCTTTCCAAGTTACACCAGTTAATGCGAAAACCGCCTCTTCTCTAATACCCAGGAGACGTGGTAGGGTCCTTGCATCTCCGGCTGTAAGAAGACGAGCAAGGGAGACAGGGATTGACTTGAGTCTCGTTCCTGGAAGCGGTCCTGGTGGTAGGATCACTCGTAAGGACCTTGAGACTTATCTTGCTAGTGCTGGCAGTAAAATGGCGAGAGAAGGTCCAACAGTAAAGGCTGCCAGACAGTCAACGATGATACCTAGTGGTGGAGAAGAAAGAATTCCATTAAGAGGCACGCGTCGGACAATAGCCATTAATATGAGGAAGTCCAAGGATACCGCTGCTCATTACACGTACTTCGAAGAAGTTGATATGACTGCGCTTGATGATTTACGTCAACAAGTAAAACCATTAGCTGAGGAAAAGGGAGTAAAATTATCATATCTTCCCCTGATCATCAAGTGTCTTGTTCCTGCCCTAAAACAATTTCCCATTCTTAATTCATCAGTAGATGACGAAAGACAAGAGATTATAATTAAGCATTATTATAACATTGGCATTGCTGTTGATACGCCAGATGGATTAATCGTCCCAGTAGTGAAAAATGTTGATCAAAAGACTATCTGGGAGATTGCTGCAGAGATACAGGATCTTGCTGCTCGAGCAAGAGAAGGAAGATTACGATTAGAGGATGTTCAAGGTGGGACCTTTACCATCACCTCTATCGGTAACATCGGTGGCGTGATGGCGACTCCCATAATTCGCTGGCCAGAAGTGGCGATTCTAGGCGTGATGAAACGTAAATTACGTCCAGTAGTCATTGAAAAGTATGGTAAGCCGGAAATCGCCATTAGACCGATGATATTCTTGAGTTTGACCCTTGATCACCGTGTGGTCGATGGTGCCGTGGGTGCTCGCTTTATGAACGTGTTAATTAAGTACATGGAGAATCCTGGGCTTTTTATCTTTGACTAAATGTTCCCGTGATTAGATTTTTCCTCTCTAATTCCTTTTTTTGTCATTTTCACGAAGTCATCTTCCGCATGAAACGTGGGATTCCCTTTTTCCTCCACGAGAAATTTTTATAAGGAGATTTTTTTAAAGGATGCTTGACATCGGATTCTTTTTCATTCAGATGTTTAGGTAATCCGATATTGGTAAAATCATCGAGGTGTATGTAGAAATGGTGCTAAAACCTGACGTGCTCGTTATTGGCGCCGGTCCTGGAGGATATCCCGCAGCAATTCGAGCTGCACAATTGGGGCTTGATGTCCTCGTGGTCGAAAAAGGCTACATTGGCGGTGAATGTCTTAATTGGGGCTGCATCCCTTCTAAAGCTCTCATCACGGCTTCAAACTTTTACCATAAGCTGCGAACCGAAGCTAGTGAATTTGGCATCATCGTCAATGACGTGTCGATTAACTTTCAAAATCTTCAAGATTGGAAGAATGACGTTCAAAAACGACTTATTAATGGTATTAAGCAATTATTCAAGGCTAATGGCGTAAAACAACTGATTGGAACCGCTTCTTTCTTGAGTCGTGAACAAGTTGAAGTCAAACTCGAAGACGGAACTACAGAGATTGTGGAGCCAAAGAATGTCATCATTGCTACTGGTGCTGGGTTCATATCCATTCCGGGATTCGAGATTGATGAAGAAAACGTGTTGAGTGCAAAGGGTGCTTTGAACTTGGAACAGGTGCCTAAGCGACTCTTGTGTATAGGTGGTGGCATCATCGGATTGGAACTTGGTACCGTGTATGCCAAGTTAGGTTCAGAAGTTACCGTCGTAGAACTTTTGCCAGAAATTTTACCGAATGTCGATCCTACCTTGGTCCGAGTACTTAAAACCAAGCTCCGAAAACTCGGGATGACCATTTACACGGAATCTAAAGCAACTAAGTGGGAGAAGGCAGCCGATGGCACGCTGAGAGTTACGGTGGAAACGAAGAAGAAAGGCATCATTACTGTTGAAGTTGATAAAATCTTGTTAGCCGTTGGTAAACGTGCTGTTACCAAGGATCTAAACTTGGAGCGTGCTGGAATAAAGACTGACCAACGCGGGTTCATCATGGTGAATGAAAAACAACAGACCAATGTTCCACATATTTTTGCTATTGGTGACTGTACTGGTGAGCCGTTTTTAGCTCATCGTGCTACCAAGCAAGGCATCATTGCTGCTGAGGTTATTGCCGGACACGAGGCGGAGTATGATTTCAAGGCGATGCCTGGAGCCATCTTCACCGACCCTGAAATAGCTTTCGTGGGAATGAGTGAGGAACAAGCGAAAAATGCTGGATATGATGTCATCACTG
Organism: archaeon; assembly: GCA_024276395.1. Classification (GTDB taxonomy): domain Archaea; phylum Asgardarchaeota; class Heimdallarchaeia; order Hodarchaeales; family S146-22; genus JAJRXH01. Next base: position 3,685 of record JAJRXH010000052.1, on the reverse strand, counting down.
GTAGATTTCCTTTTGCCGCTTCTGGTCGTGCTCAAACGCAACGGGATGACACGGGGTTCGTGAAAGTCGTTGCAGAAAAAGATAGCGGTGTGTTGTTAGGTGTTCAGATCGTAGGGCCCCATGCTTCTGAATTGATTAGCGAAGCTGCGTTGGCTCTTGAAATGGGTGCTACAGTGGAAGATTTGGCATGGACGGTGCATCCTCATCCCACGTTACCGGAGACTTTGATGGAAGCGAGTGAAGCTGCGTTGGGGAAAGCCATTCACATTGCTAATCCTCTTGCTCGTAAAAAGAAGTGAGTAGAATGCGCTATTCCTATCCAAATAGCTTTCATCTTTTTGTTTTTACTTGTTTTTGTCTTCATTGCGTTCTTTTTTAGGAGAATTACGAATTTGATCGAGTAATGTTCTTTTTCTTAGATAAATCCACTCTTTCTTGCTATACATGTACCTAGAAAGAATCATTGCATCCTTTTTTTCTCGTGCAGTTAATGTTTTTGGAATCACTTTCACGTGAAGGCTCTCTTCTAGTTTTTTTATCAGTATTTTTTTCCATTTCTCTACATCCTTCAAGGGTAGATTGGTTGTTGGAAAATAACGACTTCCTCTTCGATTCGAAGGTTTACTTGATCGTGCTAATAGACTTCCTTCGAGATTAGTTAGGTTTGCCTTGAGTAACAACGTGGTATGATGAAGAATCCAATTTTTTCGTTGATAACTGGCGGCTCCGGAAATTTTTTTCTTTTCATAGAAAATGTTAGAATGACCCTCTCGTTCAAGATTTGTAATTCCTACGTGAGTGAGACTGCTCAGAATGAGATCCGTGAAAAATGACGTGATTTCTTTCAAATCATTTTTTACTGGTAGTAACTCCTTGGGGAAGAAAAAACTCGTGTTTAGGTTTCCTTCGTCATGGTATACAGTTCCACCACCGGAGATCCTTCTTCCAATGAGGATGTGATGACGCTTGCAAAATTCGATGTTTATTTCTTCTTCAATGAGTTGGTGCCTTCCCACTATTACTGACGGAGGATTCTTCCAAAATCGCAATGTTCCCACGTATTCATTCTGCTCTTCATGATGTTGAAGAATGACTTCCTCTAGTGCCAAATTGTAATGGAAATCACTGGGATGTGGAAGAAGAGAATCTTGATGCAAGATGCGAACTAGCTTCATTTTCAAGCTGTAATGGCAAGTAAAAGTTTTTATGACCATCAGAAGAGGAAAACGTGAATGAATCATGATTACCGTGAATAAGATTGTTGTCGGAAATGGAAGGACACGAGTTGAGATTCTCATTACTTCTCTTGATCAAGGTCTGGTCATCTATTTTGGTGGCGGCTTGAGTCATGTTGGATCCGTGGTGTACGGTGAGCCTTACATGAGGGATGATGGAAGTTTTGGCTGTACCATTTCTATGATCAATCCGCTCAAGCACAAGGAATTCATCATTGCCATGGAGCTCTGTGAAACACTAGTCACGACTTGTGGAATACCAGTGGTAGTGATTGGCGGCATTCACGTGGAAAATGCAACTGAAACAGAAATAGCCGAAATCATTGAAAACGTGAGGAATGTTTCCGCGAAGATAATTGAAGGTTGTTCTGGTAAATGAAAAAGGAAGTAGGAGAGAATGAAGGATGAAAGATCAGTCATCACCGTACAAGATGAGTTTGCTTTCCTTTCGATGAGTTTCGTCTGGATAAATGAGAGGCGTGAGATCTTTTTGGCACCATCGGTGAGCAATGATGACATACTTCTCGCTTTCGTCATTGTCAAGGGTCCATTGTGCATGTTCTAGTAGTAATGAGGCAATGACCACTCTCGCTAAACTGTACGCAAAACCTCGTGCGGCAGCCTCGATGTAATCGAGATCTTTTGTCAGTGCCTGGGTAAAGAATTCAACAATGGCGGCTACAGCTTCCTTGACTTTTTCAGCATCTTTTGCAAGTCGTGAATTCGTAATGGCATCAAGTCTCCTTTTGACATCCTTAATGAGAGGTTCAAAAGCATTTTCTTTGCGAATTGCCCTCAATACATCAAGACAGAGCACGTTAGTCGTTCCTTCCCAGATGGTCAAGACTTGCACGTCCCTCAAGTATCTTGGTAAATCAGAATCTTCGATGTAAGCAATTCCACCAATGGCTTCAAGAAGTTCACTCACTGTTTCCATCGCTTGTTTTGCCGTGTAAAGTTTTGCAATGGGTGTTAGGATTCGTAGTTGGGCTTTTTCTTCGTCCGTGGCTTCGTTACATTCTTCCTTGCCAAGTAATTCGACCACTCGGAATGCGAGGTGAAATGCTCCGTGAACTTCGACCTCCATACTTGCTAATGTTTCTAAATGTAAGGGCTGTTCAGAAAGCATTTTCCCGAAAGCAAATCTTTTCTTGGCATAATCTTTGGCGAGGGTTAGCATTCTTCTCATGTAAGCCACGGAACTTACTGAATTGTAAATGCGGGTGATGTTAAAAAGTGTGGCGATCTTTTTCACTCCATTTCCAGGATCTCCAACTAATTTTGCTGGTGTACCTGTTAACCTTAATTCGGCCGTCGGTAGAGCTTTCGTTCCTAGCTTGTTCTTTAGTCGTTCAACTGTGATGTTTTGCCAATTACCCTTGTCATCTTTTGTTTCCACGTAGAACAAGCTTAAACCACGACTTCCTTTTGCCACTGAACCATCTTCATCTTGGATTCGTGCAAGGGTCATTGCCATTTCAGAAGTCACGGCAGATGTAAACCATTTGAGTCCATGGAGACTAAATCGATCGTTACCTTCAATCTCTGCAATGGTGTCGGCAAGTCCTACATCGGATCCGCCACGTCGCTCCGTCATCCATTGTCCAGACGTCCAAAACTCATTGGGTTTTCTCGAGATGAGATGGCGATAGGCATTTTGTTTCAATTCTTCATCGCCGTATACCTCAATCAATCTAGCTGCGCCATCGGTCATGGCTAAAGGACACGTGTAAATTGCAGAAGATGGTGTGAACATGTAGATCTTGGAGAATTGATAAATTCTAGAGAATGGTCCATGTTTCCGCTCGTATCCGATGGCAATCAATCCTTCTTCAGCTGATACTCGCTTTAATTGTTTCCAACCTTCTGTTACCTCGATCTTATCGATTCGATTTCCCCAAGCATCTAAAGGGATGTGTCGTGGCTCGTGTTTTTCGGCATCTAATCCCCATTCTAGAATGTCAGTGATTACTCGTTCTCCAAATCGTCTCAGATCTGGCTCAATTTCTTGTAAAAATCTGGGCGGTAATTTTCTTCTCAAGTAAGATCTTAATAGATCATCATCTTCATATTGGTTCTTTAATTCAGGACCTTGTTGGATGAAATCATCAGGAACCATTTCAGATCACCTAATGACAAGTCAACTGTTATTGCTTGAAAATCTTGTTGCCGTCTTCACGTGATTATTGGAATTTTTACTTGCGAAAATTCCCGTTAAATGTTTTCTAATTATGTGGATGTGGGTGATGTTGGAATCGCGTGAAAAGACACTCCCAAGAGAAGGGTAACTATATTGTCATTTTCTTTTTTCACTTTCTGAGTTAAGCTGTTTCTTGGTAGGACTTTTTCCTCAGTATTTCCACGAGTACTGTTAGAATGCTTGAAAATGTTTTAGGCCTCTTTAAAGATGGGAACGTAAAGATGGGAATGATTTTCATAAATTAAGTATT
>JAJRXH010000051.1 GCA_024276395.1 archaeon | reverse complement strand
CTTCCCCACAGGATCTCTTGTCATCATTCGTGTTACCATCCAGTCACGTTCAAGGAACTGATTCGTGGGGTGACGTGAATGCGCTAAAGAGTCAGTTCTGACCTGAAATAAAAAAGTCGGGTCCCTTACAGTATTGTGGTATCGGCAGCTTGCACGTCATGCGGTCAACGAGTCAGTCATTACCGCTTATGGGGCAATTGAGATTGCTGCAAGGGAGGTGTTGGATCTATTAGGGATCGACAAGGACAACTTCACGCCTGGTGAATGGAAACCGAGCATCATTTATGAAAAACTAGTGAAAGACTTGGAGTCAGATAAGTCAGAGCTCTTGAGTCATGAAGGTCTCTTGAAAGAGGTCGATGCCATCTTTAATCATGAAAAATCTAGTCATTTCATTAATTCGAACAAGTTAGGGATGGTTCAGTGTCTGGGGATCATTGCGGCAGTTGGCCTCATTCCAAGTCGCGTGGCAAGGGATTTTCGTGGTCTTGCGTCGTTGAGAAATGATCTCATCCATCGTGCCAAGACCATCACGGAAGAACAAGCAGCAGACTTCTTGGATTCGGTATTTGATCTATTGATGGCCTTGATCATCAAGTTGAATGAAGACATTGAAGTACATGTTCCCGTGTTTTTACCCATTGATCAAGAGATATTTCGAGAGATCATGGATGGGGATCAAGAAGGCAACTTTCGGTTCTTTTATCCCTTGGAACAGTTGCTGGAGTGGTTACGGCAGCAGTTTTTCAAGGAACACGTGCGAATATGAACGGTGATCATGATAGCAAAGGTGGATTCATGAGTGTTACAGTGACGTGTCAATTCGAATCACTTGGACACTTGCCTGCCTGTAAAAAAAGTAAAAGTGGCATTTGGATCACTTGTCAAAGAGAAATTCCGTTGTAAATGTGACATTCTTGTTAATTAGACATGATACAATCAGTTATTACGTTTTTTCATCTTTTACTTTTGCATTCTTTTGTTGGAAGGTCTTTTTTCTTTCTTGATCGTTCAGTTTTTTTTGGCGTGATGCGTGCCAAGATGCACTGATGATTGAGATGCTCATGACCATCATGAAGGTATTCATGTCGATTCCGAGCGTGGATGATGATTGACTGGAGGACTGGGTTAATTGATCTTGCTTGCTTGATATCTGGGAGCAATTTTGGTTACTTGCGTCATTGTTGTTATTACGGATGACGTTAATCTTGCCATTGTTGAAATTGTAGGTGGTACTCCCATCGGCTGAAGTCACGGTGATGTTCCAGTAAATGAGCGTGAGATTCAGCGAATCGAATAACAAGGGAAACTGGAATGCGGTGACGTTAATGATGAATCGTGGTTGCCAAGCGGTCACGAACGTTCTAGAATATTCAATCTTGGTATCTGCATTTCCTCGTTGGATTTCATAGACTTCGAGGAACTGGTGATCTTGATGCTTGATGACCAGTTCATTTTCATTGAAACTTTGGAAAAAGATGCCAGAGTTATTAATTGAAATGATTTGGCTCTTGGTTTCGTTGCCAGGCGTCACGTAATGGTAGGTTTTATTCACCAGCCCACCGCCAAGATAGGTGTAATTGAAGTAAAGCACGTGAAGCGTTCCATTAATGAGAACTTTCTTCTCGTACGACACGAAAAAATCATCAATTCTGGTAGTGTTGATGGCTGGTGGATCTGGGATTCCAATTGCTGGTTTTTCTGTCATGATGAAACTGTTCATCATCAATCCCATCATCACTACTGCTGCCATAATTAGCATCCGTACTTTTTCTGATTATCTTTTCTTTTCATCACCTTACCTCCACGTGGTTTTTAACGGTCTTGATTTACTATTTTCATCAAAAAAAGATGCATCATCTACTATCATTCTGGAGAGCATGCGTGGATGGCTTGTCCTTGCATGACGAAAGTGCACGTTTTGTTACCGGCTATAGGGAAAATCATGAAAGAACCTAGTGTCATTCGTGCATCCATGGTAAGTGGAAGACTGCATGCGTGTTTATCTTCAAGTTGGATAGAAAGGTGATTTTTGAGATTCGGACTTTACTAGCAAGGTTTCGTGCGACAATTTATTTCCCTCCTCGTTTTTCTTGGCATCATCACTGCTAGATGATGAAAAGTAATGGAAAATTGTTCTTCTAGGGTAAGGTTCTCGCCGTTGAGTGATTGCCTGTCAATTGAATGTACTTCAAGGAAATGAATTGAAAGGGTCATTAAAAAAAGGTTTCACGCCGGACAAATTTCCAAGCTCTTTTAACAAGTCATTTACAACTCGTCTCACTGGAGTTAACTGAAGCTTGCTCTCAGTGGATTCGTGCATTGTGTGCTGTAATGTAATTGAAGAAATGCGTTGTCGATTCTGGGATGTTGCGTGAGTGGAGCTGTACGACAATGGGTGAACAAGATATGGGTGGAATGATGCAGGACTTGTCTTTTAGTTTCCTTGCTTGTCTCTCCAAAATCACTTGGCAACGGAAACTGTTTTCAGCAAGTTGCAGGTTTTCATCATCCTAGTTCTTCTCGGACAATTTTCAAAATCAAAAGAAGCCATCGTATTTCCTTGAATTTCTACCCATCCTCGTTTTTTTCAAAATCACCTCTTTCACGTGAACTCTCAACTCATTAGACGGGAAGTGATTAGTACTGAAGTGAGCAGTACTGTCTCTCTTCCTAGTGTCCATGAATTGGTGTTCCTAGTTAGGAGCACGTTCCGTCAAGAGCAGTCAAAAAGTCATAACATTGCTTTAAATCTTCAGTTTCGAGCAAGTCATGCTTTCGTGACTGGTGACGCGGACATTGCTTGTCGTTTTTTAGATGTCTCATTTTTTGTTCATGTAATTGGTGAAGAGGTGTTTTTCGCGGATCGGCGTGCTTAATCCTGGGAGATGACATTGACGAATTGGACTTTGGAGGTCATCATTGCTTGTCACGTGACTTTTCTGTAATTCTTGATGATGAATGTGAATGAATCGATTGAGCGATCTTGACATTAAAATTCGGAAATCATTCTTCAGTTGCTAATATCATTACGTTGTGATTACGAGTCGGTTTAGAAAGAAGGGCATTTGAGTGAAAATTCTTATCGAGCATGCAGCTTGGACAATCGTGAGCGTGACGTGGTTGCACGTGGTCATTGAGGAGTTGAGAAGATTCTTTGGTAAATTTTTGGAGCAAGAGGCTTGCCATGATTCAGTGGTTTCAAATTCAAGGGAAGATCTCCATGTTCAAGTTTTTCATCGAAGTGAATTAAAGGAACGTGAAAGGAACGTGAAATCCAAGAAAGACAACGAATGGATGGAGCAAGGAAGGTTTTGAGGCTCTCGACTTTTTTACGGTGAATGTTCCATTGTTTTAAGGATCAGTATTGAAGAGGAAGAGAAAATGTCATTGGCGTGCACCAAAACTGGTGGAATTTTCAGTGAGGTATGTCTTGATATTTTTTTCCTTCCTTCGTTCCTTCAAGCTAAGGGCGCTTGGAAGAAATCGCACGTGTTCTGATCATCTTGCGAGAACATGATGAGCAAATCGCGAACACATAAAAAGCATGATGCTGCATTCATGCATGGTGAAACTTCATGGTTAGACTAAAAGTGAAGATAGGTGCTAAGGGGCAAATTGTCATTCCCAAGGCATTAAGGAACCTCCTTGGATTGCATCCGGGACAACACGTGTATCTTGATGTTGATGAACGCAAGAAAGTCATCATCGTGGCTACTCAAGACCCAGATGATCTTATTCAGTGGTTGAAGGTGAGTCGAGAACCTCTCGTGTCTCCTCCCTTGGAAGAGAGTCTTGAGGATGAATTCAATGAAAGTTTTTCTTGATGCCAACTACTTGATTTACTTGAAGTATCGTGCTGACGATTCCTTACTTGAATGGATCACCTATTCTACGTGCAAGGTAAAAGGGGGCTTCCCAGCATCATGAAGAAATCCATGAATTCTCATCACGTGTTTCATGCCTTCTCCATCCTCAAGGGAATTTTTCAAGCTCTCTGAAAGTTTCTCAGCATCAATCTGTTGTCAGGAATCAAAACCTTGGTTGAGTAATTCAACAGTAATTGCAGCAGCGATGGAGGAAACAGATGATGCATATCTAGGAGAGTCGTGAAAATCCAGGAAAACACATG